>JANQOC010000028.1 GCA_028279265.1 Hyphomicrobiales bacterium | reverse complement strand
GCATTGATCCAGGGAACTATGTCCGCAGCCTTCGCCATTGAGTTCCGACGCAAATTGTTATCGGGACCGACAGCATTGAAAACCATTGCACCATAATCAATGAGTTTGCGACGGTCCGGTTCTTTAATGCCAACTGCTTTTGGAAACACCCGCGAGGGAAAAGCCTCTGCCAGGTCCGTTACGGCTTCAATCTCGCCTTTGGCAAGGGACTCTGTTACCAGAAGTTCGGCATCCCTGTTGAAGGCTTCCTGCAATTCACGCACAACTTTCGGAGAAAGAGCGCGCATGATCACACGCCGGGTCTTCGTGTGGTAGGGTGGATCGACCTCCAATACTATGGAAGGCGGTCTCCAGGGTTCTTCCAGACTAAAATCCGAAAGACCGACACCGCGTGACGATACAAACCGCGAATGGTCTGAAAACACTTCTTTTGTCACTTCATACCTGCCACAAACCAGCATGGCGTATTTGGGCAGGTAAGCAAACGGTCCTTTGGCGAGCAGTTCCCGAAAAAAATCACGTCCATCGGACAGAAGTGCTTCATCATAGGGATCCACATCCCAAACGGGAACATTATCCGGTACTGAAATCGACTTGTGACCATGAACGAGTGCTTGCGAACTCATTTTTGTTCCCTCTGCAAAAAACTTTAAGCAAGTGAGGTGGCATTATTAAACATGGGAACACCTGTGTCGCGAAAATTCTTTGTGCGCTAAATAAAACAGACATTAGGTAAGCTGAACCGTCTTGAAAAATTTGGCGTTTACGAGAAGCCGGGTCTGTGACAGCGCGCTTAAGCCCATGTGAGTCCTAGAGCTTTTTAACAAGGTTTATCTGTTTGATAATTATCGTTTTGCCAATTTTCGAATAAAATAGTAGGATTTCAGACTTCTTTTTTGTCTTATGGTGACCTGCCCAAATACAGGCGCTTTGCCTATGATTGTTCTTCTTTTGGGTGGGTCAGGAGGAGAATATTATGCTCCGCATCAGCCTGATCTCCTTAGTTGCTTTGTTGCTGTCCAATAACCCGGTCTTTGCCGCGCAACACAATCCGCATAGCCTCTACGGCGCTCCAGGTGCCCCAGACATCTCGGCGTTCAAAGTTCCCCCTGGTCCTGAAGTTCGTCATCAGCGACAGAAAACCATTGAGGTGGCTCAACGCACGCGTTCACAGTGCATTTCCCTGATAAAGGCAAAGGGCAAAAGAATAACCAAAAATGGATTGAGAAAATGTATGCAGAGTGGAGGCAATAATTCCGGTGGGGCTGCAAAAAAGTTTCAAAATATGATGATGAATAAAGCCACCGGTGGTTTGACACGGGGCAGTTCCCTGGACTCACCCAATGTTAAGAAATCCGGCTCAGGCAAAAATGCGAGGAACAGTAAACAGGGTCAGAATCAGCAGAAGGGAAAGAAGAATCCCCAGAAAGCTGTGGCGAGGCGCGACAAAAATGGTGACGGTCGCGTCAGTCGCTCGGAATGGGATAACAATCAACAGTCATTCAGAAAGTTAGACCGGAACCAGGACGGTTACATCACGGCCGGTGAATTCTCCTCCTTTTGGGCCCAACAGGCCGGCGGAAACAAGAGCGGGAGCGGGTCCCAGAATTTTAAACGCGAAACCGTTGGGCTCGACTCTCAAGATGTGGAAGAGACCGTCGACCTGGATTTGGAAGAATCCGAAGCGGTTTCAGCAGATCTCCTGACCTTCACATCGGATAATGCACCTAAAACAGTCGCCGATATTTCGGCAATTCTTGACCAGCAAAAACCCGATCCGAAATGGGTTGAAAAACGAAAAGCGGTTGCCAACCTCTCTCCGCCTGATACGCAAAACAAGAAACAACTCATCAAATTCTATCTTAAGCGGGGTAAGGCAGCGAGCCGGGTGGGTAAAACCGTTCAGCAGCTTGAAGATTTCAAGAAAGCCGAACAGATATCACGTACGGCAAAATCCCTGAAGCTGCGTATCGAGGCCCTGAAACGATTGTCCGGGGCCCAATTTCTTGCCGGAAAATGGGGCGCGTCAGTAAAGAATCGTGAGAAAATTCTTCGGATATTTGAACGAAAAAAAATCGGGCGAAACGCCGTCAAATGGCGTTCTATCCTGGTTGCGGATTATGCCAGGATGGGAAATTTCGCTGCCGCCGAAAAACAGATGCACCAGATCGAGCGGCGACTGAACAATTTTCCAAAAAAACAAAAATGGCAGCGCGACAAGCAAAAGATTCAAGCCATGGC
>JANQOC010000026.1 GCA_028279265.1 Hyphomicrobiales bacterium | reverse complement strand
CTCCGTAATTTGATCCTTGGCTCGTAACGCCTTTCGGTTCTTCCTTGGTCTCTACTTGTTGAGAACACTGATCGGCCATTGACTGTTTCCTCTCGGAATATGATCTGAATATTATACAGAGAGCAACATCAAGTCCATGAGGTTAGTAATTTCTGAGCCGGGTCATAAGCTGACCTAAAGTCCTAATAATTCTGTGTCTACAGTACGCCCGAAAGTGGACATTCGCTTCTGTAGCACTACCACGCTCCAGACATTGCCCGAAATGAGAATCTCAGGCGCACTCGAAATTTTTTACAAAGGCATTTACCAGTTGATCGACGAAACGGGCGGAAGCGACGGGTAAAGTTCGCCCCTTGAGTTGGGTCAAATGCAGAAGTCCCGGGGGGATATCTCTTTTGTCGACGGGAATGTGCACCATATCATCGAAACTTCGTGCTTGCGGCAGTCCGATTTGAATCTGGAATGAAATCGTATTCTGCGTTCGAGCAAAGTTTCTGAGAAAATCAAAACTATCGGATTGCACATAGGGAATGAGGTCGATCCCCAGTCGCTTGGAGGCCTTGTTCAGAAGAACTCGAACCCCGTAAGGGGCGATAGGGAGTGCCAGGGGATAGTTCATGCAGTCAAACAACCGCAATTTTCGACGTTTGGCGAGAGGGTGACCTTTTGCAAGTACAGCATGAATGGGCTGCACAATCGTCAGAAGCGTTTCGAAATCATCGACGCGAACAGGTTCAAACACCAGGGCTATATCAGATGTATAGTCAGAAAGAGATTCTTCTGCAGCCTCTCGATCTCGACTGATAACAGAAAATGTGACACCCGGATGTTCGCATTGATAAATTTCTATCTGCTCCGGAATGAAGTACGGCAACAGGGCCTGGCTGCAGGCGATGGACGTGTGGTCACGCCGAACCCCGCTCAAATCGGCAATTTGCGACTTCAGCTGTTCCATTTCAGACATTTGCCGCCTGATCTGATGAATGAACAATTCACCTGCCGTACTTAGCCGGACCCCGCGGGGGAGACGCTCGAAAAGGGGAACACCGAGCTCTTCCTCGATCGTCAAAATTCGTCGGTTCAGCGCCGAAGGTGTGATCGACAGGGTTTCTGCTGCTTTTCTTATGGACCCGACTTTGGCGATCTCATCAATATAAGAATAAATCTGTAAATGCCTCACGGTCCAACTCCTAAGTGATGCAAAAAACGCAACACACTTTGGAGTATTTAGCAGCAGACGGCAACACTTTGACTGCCTAAACTTTTTGCAGAAATTCTTAAACAGGGCTTCCAGACAAGCCATTTCAGCAGGAGTCGCGACTATGAAGCAGATCAATATTGACCGGAGAAATGTACTAAAAGGAGCCGGGGCGTTAACGATTGGCGCAAATATGCTGCCGTTCCTGAAAGTCCTTCCGGCTCACGCGGCTCGGTCAGATGTGGCCGTTGTTGTTATCGGGCAAACAATCAACTCATTGGACATTCACCGGAAGGGAACCAATCGCCCGAGTTATCAGATCGCCGTTAACTGTTATGACCGGCTACTTTCGTTTGGAACCAAAACTCTGGCTGATGGATCTCTTTCATATGACTATTCTGTGCTCAAACCGGACCTCGCGGAAAGCTGGCAGGTAGCAGATGACGGGATGTCCGTTACCTTCAAATTACGTGAAAACGCGAAGTTCTGGGACGGGGCACCTGTAACCGCTGAAGATGTTAAATGGTCCCTTGATAGAGCCGTATCACTTGGCGGCTTTCCCGCCGTGCAGATGAAAGCCGGTTCTCTCATTAAACCGGAACAGTTTATTGTCGTAGATGAGAAAACCTTCAAGATTGAATTCATACGCAAATCAAAACTGACTCTTCCCGACCTCGCAGTGCCGGTGCCGATGATCATAAATTCGAAACTGGCCAAAGCGAATGCAACGGACAAAGATCCCTGGGCGACAGAATATCTGCACAGGAATCCCGCCGGTAGCGGTGCTTTCAAGGTCGCCCGCTGGGATCCCGGCGAACAGATTGTTTATGACAGGAATGATAATTGGACCAGCGGGCCGCTCCCCGGTGTGAAACGGGTCGTAGTACGGGAAGTGCCCAGTTTGGCGACGCGGCGCGCGCTTATCGAACGAGGTGACGTCGACCTCTCTTTCGGCATTCCCGACAAGGACACAAAGGAACTGGCACAAAAAAAGGGTATCAAGGTAACGGCTACCCCGATAGAAAATGCAATTTATTGTGTTGGCCTAAATCTTAAATTCGAACCCTTTCAGGATAAGAAGGTCAGACAGGCCGTGGCCTACGCCATTCCCTATGAGGAAATTTTCAAAACCGCAGCGTTTGAAAATGGTGTAAAAATGTGGGGCGCCAAATCTGCAAAGCCATCCGATACGGCCTGGCCCCAGCCGTTTCCCTATTCCACCGACTTTGACAAAGCGAAAGCGCTTCTGGCCGAATCGAAATTCAAAGACGGTTTCGAAGTACCGTTCTCGATCAATCAGTCACTGGCAAGCTGGATGGAGCCCACGGCCCTCCTCATTCAGGAGGGATTGGCAAAGATCGGAATCAAATCAACAATCGAGAAAATCCCCGGTGCCAACTGGCGTACTGCGGCTTTGGTGGAAAAGAAGCTACCCCTGCATCTCGAAAATTTTGGCGGCTGGCTGAACTATCCGGATTACTATTTTTTCTGGGCCTATATAAAGGGTCATCTCTTCAACTCATCTAATTATGACAATCCCGAGGTCAAGAAACTGGTGGATGAAACCCTGCATATGGAAACCACCAATCCGGAATATGCGCCGAAAATCAAACGTCTTATTGAAATTGCGTTTGATGATGTTCCCCGCATTCCGTTATGGCAGCCAACGCTTAGCTCCGCCATGTCAGAGAAACTCACGGGTTACGAGTTCTGGTTTCATCGGCAGCTGGATGCGAGAAAGTTCTCGAAAGCTTAGAGCCGAGCTGGACCCATACTGTGAAACACAGAACAATAGAACTGGTATTGTTTCGCCTCTGGCAGGCTGTACCGGTTCTGTTTGGGGTGATTGTCGTTACCTTTATCCTGACCCGGGCTCTGCCCGGTGACCCGGCCGTTTATTTTGCCGGTCCCGCGGCCGATGAAAACTCGATCGCGGAAATTCGCAAATCTCTGGGACTCGATCGCTCACTATTCGAACAGTTCATCATTTACCTGGGGGATCTCGCACGCGGCGATCTCGGACAGTCCCTCTCGACAGGACAGCCTGTCCTCAATGATCTGTCAAAAAGGCTGCCTGCTTCCCTCGAACTTACATTTTCGGCGCTGATCCTGTCCGTCATGATTGCTGTTCCGCTGGGTATACTCGCGGCCATGAAGCCGGGTCACTGGGTCGATCACACCTGCCGGTTTCTGGTGACGGCGGGTGTCTCACTGCCGACTTTCTTTACCGGTCTGGTCCTGATCTTTTTCTTTTACTACATTGCAGGGATTGCTCCTTCGCCTATCGGGCGCCTCGATTTTGTTTACCTGCCGCCACCGACAATCACCGGGTTTTACGTCCTGGATTCGTTGCTGGCGGGTGACTTGGAAACCGCGAGGGCGGCGTTTGCCCAGCTTATCCTTCCAGCCATAACTCTGGCTCTGTTTACTCTGGCGCCCATTGCGCGCATGACCCGTGCGTCCATGATCCAGGCCCTGTCCAGTGAATTTATCCGCACGGCACGGGCTGCCGGTTTATCCTCACGCAAAATCATTTTCACTTACGCGCTGCGTAATGCCTTGCTTCCGGTTATTACGACGCTGGGAATGGTTTTCTCCTTCACACTTGGCGCCAACGTACTCGTTGAGAAAGTTTTTGCCTGGCCGGGTATCGGCTCATACGCGGTCGAAGCTCTTGTGGTCTCCGACTATGCCGCAGTCCAGGGCTTTGTCTTGTCGATGGCCGTCATTTTTGTGCTTTTGAACCTGACCGTAGACATCATCTATACACTGATTGACCCCCGTATTTCTCTGGAAAGCTGATGCTGAAACGCGCACATGAACAAAGTCCATTGATGGAATACAGGGCGGCATCAAACGCTTTAGATGCCAACAATGGTACCAGCGAGACCTATGCACGTAGGATCGACGTTGGAAAGACCGCAAAGCTGCTTAAGCATATCGTCTATGTTTTAAGATCCAACCCTATTACCCTTATTGCCTTTGCCGGCTTCTTTCTCATTATATTTCTCGCCCTGTTTGGGCCCTTTCTGGTTCCCTATGATCCGCTGCAGACCAATGCGGCCGTGGCCCTCGCCCCACCTTCAAGTCAACACTGGTTCGGGACGGACCAGTTGGGCCGCGATGTTTTCTCGAGAGTTGTCGCCGCTACCCGGCTGGACCTGCTTATATCCGTGAGCGCGGTATTTATCTCGTTCTGTGTCGGGTCTCTTGTCGGTTCACTTGCCGGTTATTATGGGGGCTGGATCGATAAGGTGTCTGGACGCCTCATTGACACGATCATGGCGTTTCCGCTGTTTGTTCTGGCCATGGGCATCGTGGCGGCTCTGGGCAACACGATCGAAAATATCGTTTATGCGACAGCGATCATAAACATCCCGTTTTACGCCCGCGTTGTTCGGGCAGAGGTCAATATCCGCCGCAATGCCGGCTTCGTGCAGGCGGCCCGATTATCAGGGAATTCGGACCTGAAGATTCTTGCCGTCCATATTTTTCCCAATGCGCTGCCTCCTATGATGGTACAGATTTCCCTGAACCTCGGCTGGGCCATTCTCAATGCTGCGGGTCTGTCATTTATCGGATTGGGAGTACGACCACCGACACCGGAATGGGGGATCATGGTTGCCGAAGGGGCCAATTTCATCGTCTCCGGAGAATGGTGGTTGGCCTTCTTTCCAGGGATTTCTCTCATGTTCGTCGTGCTGACGTTCAATTTACTTGGTGACGGGCTGCGAGATATCGTCGATCCGGCACAGCGCACCTAGGAAATCGTCGGAATGACCGCACTTGTAACCATAGACAATCTCAGAATTGAATTTCAGACACGCAACGGTACCGTTACCGCCGTCGAGGATGTCAGCTTCTCCGTTGGAAAGGGCGAGACAGTCGGCATCGTCGGTGAGTCCGGATCGGGAAAATCGGTTACAACCTATGGACTGCTCAGGATACTCGATCGTTCCGGGAAGATTGCAGAGGGATCAATTGAATTCTCAGGAATTGATATCAGGCGGGCAAAAGAAGGTCAGATGCAGGAATTGCGAGGCCGTGAAATGTCCATGATTTTCCAAAATCCACGTGCCGCCCTCAATCCAATCCGAAAAATTGGCCGGCAGATTGAAGATGTTTTGATTCAACATGCCCAGGCCTTACGCGTAACGGCAAAGACCAAGGCCATTGAATTGCTTGAACTCGTAAAGATCCGGGATGCTGAGCAAAGATACCACGCCTATCCTTACGAATTATCGGGAGGGATGTGCCAGAGAGTCGTGATCGCCCTGGCGCTTGCCTGTCAGCCTCGGCTTCTCGTCGCTGATGAACCGACAACGGGTCTGGATGTGACGACTCAGAAGTCCGTAATGGATTTGATTGTCGAACTCACCGAGTTGCGGAAAATGTCCACGATACTCATCACACATGATCTCGGGCTGGCTTCCGCCTATTGCGACCGGATTATTGTGATGAAAGATGGTAAAGT
>JANQOC010000016.1 GCA_028279265.1 Hyphomicrobiales bacterium | reverse complement strand
GGATCTGAAATTCCTGGGACGGTTGCATAGTGTCGAAGAAGCCCTGGCCACGATAGAGATCTCAAGAAGTGTCTTCGACCGGTTTAGTTTTGACCTGATTTATGCCCGGCCCAACCAGACCGTCGAAGACTGGGAAGAGGAATTGCGCGAGGCCTTGGCGCTCGCCGGTGGTCACCTTTCTCTTTATCAATTGACCATCGAACCCCGGACGGCATTTGCGGATCTCTACCGGGCCGGAAAGCTGAAGGTGCCCGGTGACGACACGGCCGTGGCACTCTATCAGAAAACAACGGAGATCTGCGCCGAGGCGGGGCTTACGGACTACGAGATTTCCAACTATGCGATTCCGGGACACGAATCCCGGCACAATCTGATTTACTGGCGGTATCGCGATTATCTGGGCATCGGGCCCGGAGCGCATGGCCGCTTGCGGACAGGCGGGGTGCGTTTCGAGATCTCCAATTTGTCCCATCCGGAAAAATGGCTGGCCGAGATCGATGATCGGGGAACCGGTATCGAGTTCCAGAGAAAACTCGAACCCGATGAGCAGGCTTTTGAATTCCTGCTTATGGGACTGAGGCTGCGGGAGGGGATATCCCTCGACAGGCTGGCAAATGAATTCGGTTTTACGCTTAGCGAAACTGTCCTGGGCGAACTCGCCGAGCAGGAGATGGTGCTGCAAGATTCTGAGAGCAACACTCTGAAAGTCACCGCCAACGGCCGGCTCGTCCTGAATAGTGTGATTGATCAGCTGACCGGGGGCCTTGAAGGTGTAGAGAAATCGTCGCTCCGGTCCGCCTAGCGGAACTCAGTACTGCGCGACGCGGCTGAAAGAGTTGGGGGCGCCATCGATCACACTGCTACCGAATTTTTGAACCTGAAGAACGGCGAGGCCGCGCTGGGACGTGCCGTCAGGTAAAAACCGGAACAAGCCGTCGACACCGGCAAACCCGCTTGCCCGTGTGATTTGCCGGGCGGAATATCGCTGCCCGGATTGGGTCGACAGGGACAGCGCCAGGCTGACCGCATCATAGCCCAGGCTGGATATTCTTGGCGGAACATTGCCATAGGTGCTGGCATAGCGTTGCCTGAATTCCTGCCATCCACGCGGATGGGCGGCCGGGAACCAGCCGCCGAGCAAGGATTTTTCGCGTCCGATATTCGGATAATCCCAGCGTCCCGTGCCCAGAATTTGCACCTGGGTCGTGTCTATCTCGAAATAGGGCATCAGGGGTGAAAGCGATGGCAGGGACTTCGGTCCGCCGGGAATTAACAGGGCGTCAATCTGCGGATTATCCTTTTGCGCCAGAACGGAGATCCGCTGCGCCGGATCGAGCATGCCATTGGGATCCAGGGGATAGCGTTCAACGGCCAGCACGTCGCCACCGAATTGTGCCACCGAGCGGCGGAAAGCAGCCTCAACGACCTGGCCGTAAGGCGTATCAGGTACGAGGGCCGCAAATCTCTGTTTTCCCTGGGAGCGGGCATAGGAAACAATTCGCGGGACATCGCGACCGGCCAGGAAACTGAGCAGGTAGACACCCTGACCCGCGACTTTCTCATCCGATGAAAAAGCGATGACCGGCACATTGGCCTGCCGTGTAATCGGAGAAATGGCGGTAACGGAAGTGGCAAACAAGGGTCCGATTATAAGTTCGGCGCCTTCCGAAAGCGCCTCGGTGGCGGCGATCCTGGCACCTTCCGGTGTCCCTTTTGTATCCTTGTTGATCAGTACGATATTCGGGTTGTCAAATTCGAAGAGTGCCAGCTCAGCGGACTGTTTCAGGCTTTTCGCAACAGCGGTAATGTTGCCCCTTTCGCTGGTCCGGGGGAGAAGCAAGGCAACTTTGACCTTGCCCGCGAGCTTTGGAACCGCGCCTGTGGTCTGGTTATCCGCATTAAGCGGTTGGGTGGACTGTGAAGACAGGTTGGTGCCGCTGCCACCCGCACAGGCGGACAGCAACAGCGCCGCCGCAGTGACCAGACAACTTCGACGCGTCATGCGCGCTAAATGACTACTTGCATTGAAGGTCAATCGCCCCATCCCGTAACCGTCAACTATCCGTACATATATCCCGAAGCCCAAGATCAGTGTGTATCGTTCTATTTGCAAATGACTTCGCGTTAAATCAATACTTTGAGCTATTTATTTTCGAAGAAATTACAAGGAAACTTTGTCTTAATCTTGATTGCCCTCCGGATTACACTCGGATTCGTCATAATTTGCAACAAAATCAGAGAGTTCGTCTTGATTTGTGTTAGATATATCAACTGGTAGACAAGGGAACGGGATCAGCCAATGCAATCCGAACAGCGTGGGGCCAGCCAGGCGTTCATCGAATCCGTCGTCGCAGCCCTCGAAGACGCCACGGATGAACCGATTCCACCGGGACTTTATCTTGTTTCCACACCCATCGGAAACTTAACGGATATTTCTCTTCGTGCACTGGCGGTTTTGTACGCCGCGGATGTCGTTTACTGCGAAGATACGCGTCATTCACGCAAAATTCTGCAGAGATATGGAATCCGCAAATCGCTTCAAACCTATCATGACCACAGCGATGAAAACTTACGTGGAAAAATCATCAGTCAGCTGGAAAAATCCCATTCCGTGGCCCTGATATCCGACGCGGGAACGCCATTGATATCCGATCCCGGCTTCAAGCTCGTCCGTGAAGTTCAAAATTCCGGATATGAAGTGAAGTGTATTCCTGGTGCGACGTCAGTGGTCGCGGCCCTGACAATTTCCGGCCTGCCCACGGACCGGTTCTATTTCGAGGGGTTTTTACCGACCAAGAACAGCGAACGGCAAAAGAGACTTGAAGCCCTCACCGAATTACGGACGAGCCTGATATTTTTTGAAGCTCCTTCCCGCCTTGTCCGGACACTCGAAGCTTTGCGAAACGTGCTGGGCGACCGGGACTGTGCCGTTGTGCGTGAAATCACCAAGAAATTCGAGGAAGTTCTGCGCGGTTCGCTTTCGGATCTGGAGAGCCGTTGCGAGGAACAAAAGATCAGAGGTGAGCTGGTCATTGTCGTCGCCGGGGCAGAAGCGAAAGTTCCGGAAACGGAAGAAATCAGAACATGGTTGCGGCAGGCGATGCAAACCCAAAGTCTCCGGGATGCCGCCAAGGAGGTATCCCGTGCGCATAACTTGCCCCGGAACAAGGTCTACGAGCTGGGACTTCAGTTGAAGCAGGAGGAGGAAGAGATTTAGTCCGTGCACCCGTCGGCAGGCAAACAGCAAAATTCGGTTACCAGGCGCCGAAAAAGATACGCGTTGGGCCGGCGTGCGGAACGCGTGGCCGCATTCTATCTGACAGTTAAAGGCTACCGCATCCTGCAACGCAATTTCAGATCGCCGGTTGGAGAGATCGATATTATCGCGGTGCGTCTGAGAAAACTCATCTTCGTGGAGGTTAAATCCCGAAACGAGGTGTCTGAGGCCCTTGTCGCAATCACACCTCGACAACAGTCGAGAATCAAAAACGCCGCAATGCTCTGGCTGTCGCGCCGTCCCGCCTATTCAGATTACAGGATGAGCTTTGACGCGGTCATCATTGCCAGAAACAGGCTGCCAATTCATTTTGCAAATCTATTCTAAACTTGTACAAATGGCGGAAAGGGCGCCATGATAAAGTTCATGACAATGTGAGTGCATGACAATATGAGAGTCAGACGATTGACGGGTATTGCCGAGATAAGAATTTCCGGAGCTGCGAAACTATGAGTTTAAATGTTGCGGTCCAGATGGATCCCATCGACAACATTGATATCCAGGGTGATTCCACCTTTGCCCTCTTGCTGGAGGCGCAAAAAAGAGGTCATGAGATTTTCTACTACACTCCGGACCGACTGTCCCAGAGTTTGGGAATGGTTTTTGCCCACGGCTGCTCTTTGCGGGTCCAGGATGTTGAGGGTGATCATTTCGAAACCGATAATCCGCGCCAGCAGGACCTCGCGGAAAGTGACGTGGTGTTGCTGCGGCAGGATCCGCCGTTCGATATGAGCTATATTTCCACGACTCATCTGCTTGAGCGCAT
>JANQOC010000008.1 GCA_028279265.1 Hyphomicrobiales bacterium | reverse complement strand
GACGAGAACGCATATTGGAATTCCTTTCAGATACATTGTCGTCTCACTGTAACGCAGAGCATCCATAATAAAAAATAAAAAAATATGCGGTTTGTATGTCTAAATATTATAGATCGAACTGGCCGATATTCAGATCATCTCGATCAGTTTGTCTTTTTTCAGATTTTCCAGAGTGATTTCTTCAAAGGTTCGGGCGACATTCGAAAGGGCCACGTCCTTGGGTTTCAGAAGGCGGAAATCGAATGGAATTTCAGGTTTGAAGGGGCGGGCAACGAGGTTCATAGGTGCAAAGAACCGAGCCGTCATGGGGTCCACGAGGGCAATGCCCACGCCCTGAAGGGCAAGACTGCATACCACGTGGGACGGCTGGCACTCAATGCGGGTGCGAACCGTCGTATCGGTTTCGACAAGCATCTGCATGATCGAGGCTGAAGCCATCGTATGATAGGCAAAGGCGACCAGGTTCTGATCCCGCAAATGTTCCGGCCGGACGACTTTTTTACTTGCCAGGGGATGATCCGCTTTCATGACGCAGACACAGCGGGTACGGAAGGAATGCAGGATATCGACACCGGGTGTCGGAATGGCCATCTGGGAAAAACCGAGGTGAAACTGTCCCGCGGCAACGAGTTCGACGATACGGGCGGAGGTGTGGAGATCGAAGGTTACCTTGACCTCGGTGTGGTGGGAACAAAATTCCCTTATGATTTCCGGTATGATTTCCAGTGACACCGACGGCATTGCCGAGATGTGGACTTCACCGCGGCGCAAATCGCGAATTTCTTCGGCCGCCTGTCTTAGGCGGTCAAGTCCGATGAAACTGCGATCCAGTTCTTCGCTGAAACTCCTGGCCTCCGGCGTTGGAAAAAGCCGACCCTGGCGGCGTTCGAAGAGTGCAAAACCCACCGAGTATTCGAGATCCGATATCAGACGGCTGACGGCGGGCTGGGAAATGTTCAAAGCTTCGGCAGCGCGCGAGATGTTTCCGTACATCAATACGGCACGGAGGGCTTCAAGCTGGCGAAACTTCATAAGTGTCCTGGCTCTCTTAGTGGTGTCCTGCTTATTAGTGTCCTGGTTCTCTCAAATAAACCCAATATGCAGAATGAGACGGATAGAGGCAGTGCGACTGGCACAGCTGAGGTTGCAGTCTAGAGAGCCGCGGGTTCAATTACGAGATATTTCTTTCCGATCTCTTTTGCCCGGGGACGGGGCCTTTTATTGCTGATTTGGAACAAAGTAGATAGGGTGAGATTTGTAATTAAAGTATCAGCGGAACGAGTGTCAGCGGAGACCCGGTCATGGACGGCAAGATTGGCCTTGAAGAGCATTTTGCAATTGATGAAACCCTTATGGATTCAGCGGCGTTTTTGTCTCCGGACGTCTGGACGGAACTCTCGGGCCGGTTGATGGATCCGGAGGACCGCCGGTTACAGGAGATGGATCGTCACGGGATGGAAATGATGATCCTGTCCCTGAACGCGCCGGCCGTCCAGGCTATTCCCGACGCCAAGAAAGCCGCTGAAACAGCCCGCCGTGCGAATGACAATCTTGCAGAAAAAGTTGCGAGGCGTCCGGACAGGTTTCAGGGACTGGCTGCGCTGCCGATGCAGGATCCGGACCTTGCTTCGGAAGAGCTCAATCGCGCGATCAAGGAACTGGGTTTTGTGGGCTGTCTCGTAAACGGGTTTTCTCAGGGCGCGGACCCGGATGTTCCCCTGTACTATGATCTTCCGCAATATCGTTCATTCTGGGCGACATGTGAATCCGTCGCCGTGCCTTTTTACCTGCATCCGCGCAACCCGCTGCCGCAGGACGCGCGTATTTACGAGGGACATCCCTGGCTCATGGGCCCCGCCTGGGCATTCGGTCAGGAAACAGCCGTCCACGCTCTGCGGCTTATGGGATCGGGTTTGTTCGATGAATTCCCGAAACTGCAGGTGATATTGGGTCACATGGGCGAGGGGCTGCCATTTAATATCTGGCGGGTCGATAACCACAATGCCTGGGTAACATCACCAAAGCCACAACCTGCGAAACGAAAATTCATAGACTATTTTCAGGAGAATTTTCACATCACAATTTCGGGGAATTACAGCACGCAATCGTTTCTGGCTGCGTTGATGGTGCTGGGTTCCGATCGTATTCTGTTCTCAACGGACTGGCCGTTTGAGAATGTGGACTACTCGGCAGAATGGTTTGACACTGTCGACATCAGCGAGGCGGATCGCATGAAAGTCGGGCGAACGAATGCACAGGAATTGTTTAACTTGCCCGCAGATTAACGCAACCCGCATTGAATCCGAGAACAGGTTTTTGATTTTATAACCCGTCTCCAGGGAACTAAGCCGGGTTCTGTTCAGAACGTACGATACGCTTCTGTTTCGACGTTTTTCCGATGCCCGGATTAAAAGAATTTGTCGGATCCAGGCTCTGATAGAAATCGGCTAATTCGGACTTGGCGGCATAGAGATGCCCGACATTGTGTTCTGCCGGATACTCGGCCCCGCGTTGATCCATGAGTTCAAGCAGAGCTTGCTTTATCCGCGCCGTATCCGCACCTCGACGAACCACATAATCCTGGTGAAAGACGTGGCAAAAGAAGTGGCCGTAATATAGTTTGGCAATCAGCTGGGACTCCAGTTCCGGGGGCAGGGTTTCCAACCAGTTCTCGTCATTTCGGCGCAGCGCCACATCAAGGGCGATAATGTCATCTACTTTCTTTTCATGGATTGCCTGATAGCGAATGGCAGCACCAGCCGCAGCAAATCGATGCAAGAACGCCTTTTTGGCTTCCGTGGGCGTGCATGTAAACCAGCCCGCCTCACCAATGATTTCATGCAATAGTTTTTCAGTCTCCGGCGCCGTGGATTGGCTGACCTTTAAAACCAGGTGATGTTCATAGTCGTCCCGGAACCGACGCATCCGTTTCGGTAAAACATTAGGGAGGCAACGGCTGAATAGCTGCATCATGCGATCTGTCAAGTTTCGCGGTATAAATCGCAGCCGGTTCAATCGTGCGTCAAGGGCACCCTTGATGGCAAAGAAGGC
>JANQOC010000007.1 GCA_028279265.1 Hyphomicrobiales bacterium | reverse complement strand
CCTGAAATCCTTTCATGGCCCGCTCCGTAGCGGCGCCGATCAGCACCATTTGTTTTTTCATGACCATCGCCCCGCATGGTAGAACTTCGGCGGCTCGGGAGACGGCTGCACTTGGTTGTTATTGGTCTGTGGTTGGTTCATGGTCTGTCCCTGTTGCTCATCTGTTTTGCGGATGGCTATGGCTGGCGTTTCGGTGTCTTCATCATTGCAAGCCAGGATCATATCAGGACGAAACCGAAGTGAAAGAGAATTAAAAATGTGAATGAAAAGGTTTTGCCAACCCCCATAGGCCGGTGGCCGATGGTCATGATCTTGCTGGACGAAGACTGGAGCGGCGCTGGATTTAGTGGGAAACTTATCTGGCTTGCGAAGTTTCGGCGATCGTGAGAAAACGCTGTCCTGATACCCGATTACAAGGGTCAATCAACAATCCTGCTAATTTATTTTCGGAGATAGCTGTTTTGCCGGTCGACATTCAAACACTCCTGATATTTATACCCATTGCCTTCGCCTTGAATCTCACTCCTGGGCCTGACATGCTTTTTTGTCTCGGTGAGGGAAGCCGATCCGGTTCACGGGCCGGCATTGCCGCGGCTCTCGGTGTCACGACCGGTCTGCTGATATTGTCCGTCGCGGCCGGTCTCGGCGTTGCTGCGGTTCTGGCGACCCATTCTCTGGCTTTCGAAATTGTGCGCTGGGCCGGTGTCATTTATCTCCTGTGGCAGGCCATCCAGATATTTCGTCATCCGGTCGGGCATCTGCACGCGGCCCCCGGTAATCCATCGGACCTTTATTCGGCTTGGCGCAAAGGCGTTCTGGTTTGCACCCTTAATCCCAAGGTCACGCTTTTCATCCTGGCTCTCGTGCCCCAGTTCGTCGATCCCGCCAAGGGGTCGGTATTTCTTCAGTTCCTGATCTTCGGCGTCGTTATCGGCATTGGGGGAACGCTCATTAATGGCAGCGTTGGCGCATTCGCTGGTGGTGTCGGCCAGTTTCTGAAGCGCAACCCGTATATAGGCCGGATTGTTCACTACGGTTCCGGCCTGCTGTTTGTCGGGCTCGCCGCCAAGCTCGCCTTCGAGCGGCGATAATCTCCCATCAATCTCCCATCGTTCTGATATTCAATGCCATTTAACCGATTAAGCAATCTGTTTGGTCCAATTTCTGGTGTCCGGGAAAATGGCCATACCGGGTAAAAATTCGCAGATGCAAATTAATTGTTTGTGCGAAATGAATAGGCGCCTAAACTTGGGACTTGGCCGGGTGCAAAGGAGCGGGGTAGAGGCAGAGGTGTCTAGGAGCAGATTCGAGGAACAGGTGTTAAGGAAAACCGGCGCTGAGGATAGAGTCCCGGGCGCTTATTTGAGTTATGAGATCACTGGTGTTCTGACAGAGTTAGATGCTAGAAGCCTATAAACTGAAGACTGTAATAAGCAGGAGCCGCAATTGAACGGCAGCCAGAATAGAACGGCCGATGAAAAGCTTGGCCGAAATCCTAAGGGAGGAAATAATGAAAAGAAAATCGGGGATTAATCATCCAACAAGACGTCAGTTTGCGACCGGCCTCGCCGTCACTTTCGCCGCGCCGGCGATATTGCGTCACACGCGGGCCTATGCCGCCGACCCCGTCCTCAAAATCGGCCATGTCAGCCCCCGCACCGGGCCTCTCGCCGGATTTGCCGAGGCGGATACCTATATTCTCAGCGAAATTCAGAAATTGTTTTCCGCCGGTCTCAAGAATAACGGCAAAAATTTTAAAGTTGAGATTATTTCCAAGGACAGCCAGTCGAACTCCAACCGCGCGGCCCAGGTCGCGGCTGATCTGATCTTGCGGGATGAAGTGGACATTATCGTTGCCGCTTCGACACCCGATACCACCAACCCGGTCTCCGACCAGGCCGAGGCCAACGAGCTGCCGTGCATCACGACCGACTGTCCGTGGCAGCCCTATTTTTTCGGGCGTAACGGCAATCCGGCGGTCGGATTTGACTGGACTTACCACTTTTTCTGGGGTCTGGAAGACGTCATCGCCGCATTTGTTTCCCTCTGGGACTCCAGCGGCGCGAGCAAGACCGTTGGTGGAATATTCCCCAATGATGCCGATGGAAATGCCTGGGGGGACAAGAAACTCGGATTTCCGCCGGCCCTTGAAAAAGCGGGTTACAAGCTCATCGATCCCGGCCGCTATCAGCCTTTGACCGATGATTTTTCGGCACAGATATCCGCTTACAAAGAAGCGGGCTGCGAAATTGTAACCGGCAATATGATCCCACCGGATTTCGCCACCTTCTGGTCGCAGTCGGCCCAGCAGGGTTTCCGGCCAAAGGTCGTGACTATCGGCAAGGCCCTCCTGTTCCCCTCTGTCATCAATTCCCTCGGAGATCGGGGCGACGGGCTGACCACGGAAATCTGGTGGTCGCCAAATCATCCGTTCTCGTCATCGCTCAACGGTCAGTCGGCAAAGCAGCTTGCCGAAGGCTATATGCAGAGCACGAAGCGTCCCTGGACCCAGCCCATCGGTTTCAAACACGCCCTGTTCGAAGTCACAGCCGACGTTATCAGAAGAACTTCAGATCTCGACGATCCCAAGGCCATTGTGGAGGCCATTAAGAGCACCAACCTGAATACCATTGTCGGTTCCGTAAACTGGTCCGGCAAACCGGTCAAAAATGTGAGCAAAACACCTCTCGTCGCCGGTCAGTGGCAAAAGGGGGCCAGCGGCTATGAGCTGGTTGTCACAAATAACCAGACGGCGAGCAATATACCTGTGAATGGTAAGTTGAAGCTGCTTTCATGATGTCGCGGTAATCCTTGATGCGTAGCCCAGGGCAGGTGGAACAGGGTTCGGACCGGGTATTAGTGATTTCCGGTCTGAGCAAAGCCTTTGGAGCGCTTGTTGTCGTTGACCAGCTGGACCTGGATCTCACCAGGGGCGAGGCGCTTGGGATAATCGGGCCAAACGGAGCCGGAAAAACAACCCTCTTCAACCTGATCACCGGTGCCGTCCGGCACGATCAGGGAGAACTGGAGTTTTCCGGCCGGCCTATCTCCAACCTCTCCATGACCGCCCGCTGCCGTGCCGGTATTTCCCGCTCCTTTCAGGTTCCTCAGCCCTTTACCGGCATGACAGTTTTTGAAAACCTTATGGTTGGAGCGGAGTTCGGGGCCAATCTTTCGGCCGGACGGGCCCATTCCAAATGCCTGGAAGTTCTCGAACAAACCGGCCTTATGGATCGCGCCAATGACCGGGCCGGAAAGCTGACACTACTGGAACGCAAGCGTCTGGAGCTGGCGCGGGCTCTGGCTGCGGAACCAAATTTACTGCTCCTGGACGAGATCGCCGGCGGATTGACCGAACAGGAATGCCAGTCCCTGATCAGGACAATTCAGGAAATACGTGCAACGGGCCTGTCGATTATTTGGATTGAACATATCGTGCATGCCCTCATCGCCGTTGTCGATCGGCTCATTGTTCTGAATTTCGGCCGGAAGATTGCCGAAGGTGAACCGGAAGAGGTTCTCGCCAGTCCCGAAGTTCGCAAAATCTATCTCGGTATCGAAGAGGGACTTGAGGACCATGTCTGATGCCATCTTGGAGGTCCGCAATCTCGATGCCCATTACGGAGAGTTCAAAGCCCTGTTTGATGTTTCCCTGCATGTCAGCGAGGGTGAAGTACTGGCCATAATCGGCTCCAACGGCGCCGGTAAGTCGACATTGCTGAACTCCATTGTCGGTCTCATAAAAAACCAACCCGAAATGATCCGCTACCGGGGGGAGGCCATTGGCGACCTGGATGCCTTTGATGTGGTTGCCCGGGGTATTTCCCTTGTGCCGGAAGGGCGTCGCTTGTTCCCCTCGCTTTCGGTCGAGGAAAATCTGATTATTGGTGGCGAAAATGACCGCGAGGGGCGGTGGTCGCTGGAGGCAATTTATGAACTCTTTCCAATTCTGAAGGAGTTGCGGCATCAGCAAAGCACGTCCCTTTCGGGTGGTCAGCAGCAGATGACCGCGATCGGCCGCGCGCTCATGGCTAATCCCGACCTTATTCTTTTTGATGAGATTAGTCTCGGTCTCGCTCCGGTCGTTATCAAGGACATCTACACCATTCTCCCGAACATCGTGAAAGACGGGATGAGTGCCATCATCGTCGAGCAGGACATTCACCAGGCCCTTGCCGCTTCCCATCGTGTCGTCTGTCTCCAGGAGGGGCATGTGTCGCTGGAAGGCGCTACCGATGAGGTGACGCGGGATGAAATCACCAACGCTTATTTTGGATTTGACGTCGCATGACCGTCAGGCGGAACTATGAGTACTCGGATTAATGGGCAATAAACAGAGACAGGGCTGACAGGCAGATGAGAATTTAAAAATGGAATGGATCAACTC
>JANQOC010000004.1 GCA_028279265.1 Hyphomicrobiales bacterium | reverse complement strand
TTTTTCGATGGAGGACATATGTTTATCCAGCAGAACCCGGCGGCATTTGAGGCCATCACAGAATTTCTCGCCCGTTAGCATCGCCGGGCCGCCATGGATTTGAGATAAGAGTGAAGGGCACCGGTGGTTTCCATGGAAACGGGCCTGCTATCCCGGAATGGGAGAGACACCTGCGAAATAAGGATGAAGGAACAAGACAACCGCGAAAATCACAAGACTGATCACCACGCCTTGCACCTCTTTTCCCATGCTCGGCGGCTCCGGCTTCACCCAGGCGCCTTCACGGGCATTGATCAGGGGAATTTCAAGCAAGGCCCAGAGTCCGAGGCCGCCAAACAATATTACCGAACGACTATCGCCATTGGAAATGAGATGCGCGATGGCCCAGACGATGACGCTGGTGAGTTGCGGATGCCGAATGAAGCGCTTGATTCGCGTTGGATGCTTGGCGGCACCGAATAACAAAAAGGCGATAATCATCAATATGTTGGCTAAAGGCACCGTCCAGGCCGGCGGTACATAGAGTGCATCAGGCAAGGTAGAGCGCCATCCAACAAACATCAGGATAATGGATAAAACGACGACGATGGAAAAACCGATCTTATAACCATTTTCGCCAAAGCCTTCGATGAATTTGGTTTTAAATGCCAGACCGAGGCTCGGGATGAAGTGCACGCCACTCCAGATGACAACCCCCAATATCAGCCAAATCATGTCACACTCCTCCATGTCGCGAGTCCTAGTCGTGCGCGGATCTCCGCGCTAAGCTGGACATCGGATATAAACACAAAAGATAATTACTTAGCATTCTTATATTTAGCATGCTAAGTATGTCAATAACAATTTTGATGGCGGGAGTCCTAGCGCCTGTGAACGAAACAAATGTGCCTTATCTGCCGTCAGTGGGCCGACTGCTCGGCTTCGCCTTGCGCGCCACGACACTGGTCTCGGAGCGTAAGCTCTCCGCACACGATTTAACGCTGCAGCAGTGGATATTGCTGACCGCGCTCTGGCGTAAAGACGGTCTGACTATCAGCGAACTCGCGGCTTATTACAGGGTCAAAGAACCGACAGCGAGCAGTCTCGTCGACCGCATGGAAGTGAAAGGGCTGGTCATCCGCAGACGAAGTACCGAAGATCGGCGGAAAGTCATTGTCTGCCTGACAGACAAGAGCCAGGCTCTGTCGCATCTCATAAGTTTTTACGAAGAGATCAACAAAATATTGTTTGACGGCTTTTCCGATGACGAACAGGCCGCCTTTATTTCGATGATGGAGCGGCTTGCAGCCAATGCGGAATCCGAATTGAATGGCGGGCAGAAGCCGGCCGATATTTGAAACCGGCGCCGAATATCAGAGTCCATAATAGCGGCAAATCTTTTCAGACACCCAATTGTCCTATATCAAAGAGAATGTATTCAGATCGCAATATTATAATGCGACGATATAATCACTGGGAGGTCAATTCATGCGAGTAGCCGCATCAACCCTATTGTTTGCCGCCTTATTCTTTGCCTTGATGTCTTCGACACCAAATCAAGCGAATGCGCGGGTCAGTGTCTATCTTGGCTATGGCGGTGTCCATATCTATGTCGGCCCCAAATATCGCAAATATCGAAAGTACCGAAAGTATCGGCGCTACCGGAAATATCGGCGCTATTATCGCGGTCGCCACTGCCATGTGCGGCGCTACTATACAAGAAGGGGCTATGTTGTGAGAAAACGCGTTTGCCATAGACACCGAAGATACCGGTAAACGCTCCGCAGGCGGATCATCTGCGTTGTCTCAGGACAATCTGCCTGCGACTCCCCAAAACATTAAGCGCGTACGCCGTCTTGGCGATCGTTCGTCAACGATCTTGGACGGAAAAAGTGCAAGGATGGATTTGGGCAGGCGTTTCACTCACGTCGAATACAGCCCGGCCAGCATTTCATCGGCGAGATCCAGCCGCTCCTCGCCAACCTGCTCCGCTGTGACGGGCCGCAGTTTTGTCAGGACCTCAAAAGCTTCATCGCGGTCGTATCCCCGCATTCTGAGCAGGAGATACACAAAGAACCCGGTCCGGTGAATACCAGCGGAACAATGGAAATAAATTCGCGGTTCCGGTTCCGATGCGACACTCTCGATGAGTGACTGCAAATGTGCAGCAATATCGGTTTGGCGAAGCACATCCAGCCTGCCGCCTTCGATGGGCAACCAGACCCACGCGCATCCCAGCTTCTGGCAAATCCTGCGAATGGGCTGAACATCTTCACGTTCACTGAGCAGCGTGCAGCAATGGGTGAGATTTAATCCCGCCAATGTATCCAGGGACTTTTTCCCGGGACGCGGCCCCAAGAAAAGCCGCACCTCTCGTTCGGTGAAAATTGCCGTAATCTCTGCAGCCACATCTTTCATATCTTCGCTCATTTTTCGGTTACCATAACCTTGCCCTGGTGTCGGATTGTCGTGATTGCGCAACATGAATTTACCAAAATGTTAAGCTGAGCATCAAATTTTTGTTTATTGCCAATTCGATGGAATTTGCTAATCGTTGAGTATGCAGTGGACCCTCCAACATAAATGCAGAGAGGCCGTATTTGTCTTACTGGCGGTCTTTGCGCTCTTGTGGGGACCGGCTCATGCTTCGGCATCGGTCAATTCTGCCGATACCGTCGGGTCATATGTTAATCAGACATTCGATGACAGCTCCGGGCTTCAGACCGAAGCGCAACGTCCCTCACCACATAAATGTTTTGATTTCCTCCACTATTCGGGAACGGCGACGACCCGTTCCGAACAGCGTCCTTCGAAACAGACACAACCCTCCGGGCTGGCCTCGTTTCTGGTTCCGCTGAGTATCGGTTCGGCGAAACATTCTTCAAGCAATTTTGGTCCAAGGACGATAAAGCACGATAGTTTATCGGTTTTATCCCGCTCTATGCGCAATCGGAATTGATCGTCCCCTCAAGCTTGGAATCTCTCTGGCTCGGATGCCCTGCATCGAGAGACGAGAACCTTTGGACAATCAAATTTCTGAATAAGAGCGAGAAAAAAATGTTTCGAATTTTCACCAGGAAGTTCGCAATCCCGGCGATTGCGATAGCTCCCCTGTTGGCCATTGCCCAACCCGTGAGCGCACAGTCAAGTTTGTTCGGGCCTCCCACCTCGGGTAAAAAAATAGTGTCGTTGAAGACCAAGGAGCGGCCGGGAACAATTATCGTGAGTTTTAGCGACCGGAAACTCTACAAAGTCCTGAAAAAAGGGAAGGCCATTTCCTATCCTATCGCCATACCGCGATCGATTTCCAACTGGGAAGGAACGCTTCCGGTTTCACAGAAAAGAGTGAACCCTTCATGGACGCCGACAGCATCCATGCGGCGAGAAAACCCGAAACTTCCGGCATTCGTGCCCGGGGGTCATCCAAAAAATCCGATGGGTGTCAGAGCGCTCTATCTCGGCAACACGCTCTACCGCATTCATGGCACCGATGCGCCCTGGACCATAGGCAAAGCCGTGTCCAAGGGATGTATCAGGATGTACAACAAGGATGTCATTGATCTCTACAACAAGACATCTATCGGCGCGAAAGTGGTTGTTTCCTGGAAGAAGTACAAAACCGCTTCGCTGACGGCTTCCATTGACCGGGAGGCTTATTTCTCGAACGATTAATCGCACCTGGGGATTGTGGATTTGAAAGTGTGGGCGTTTCTGCGCTTGCCTTTCA
>JANQOC010000002.1 GCA_028279265.1 Hyphomicrobiales bacterium | reverse complement strand
TCCGGCAAACAGGAAATGAGCGTCGTCGCATTCAGGGACGCGGCGGAAATCGGGCGTAATCTTGCTGTTCAGGTTCTTGAATATTTTGACAAGCGTGGGTTAACGGCCCGCAAAGATAATGCGCGCCGCCTATTGAAACCTGTCGCCGAGATATTTGGCCATGAGGAAACGGGATAAATACCCATTAACCATTGTCCGCATACATCGGATAATCAGCCCTTTGCCGCTCGTCTTCCCATAAATATTAAGATTGTCTCGAAAATGTTTTGACGAAAGTTAATCCCATATGATTTGTTCATTCCAGAAAACAAGAATTAAGGATTTTACGGAATGAAATTGATTTTCGCCGTTATTGTTTATCTGGCCTTTACCCTGCCCGGCTTCGCGCAGGCACCGGATTGCAACCATCAGGGACTGTCCTATTCTCAGGGAGCTATCATCTGTTCGACGACGCTGGGGAGCAAGGAAATCCGCGCCGCGGTCTGCAATGCAAACGGTATATGGGAGCTTAAACCGGACACGCTTTGTCTTCAGGGCTGCGTCTATGCCGGCACGAATTATTCGGAAGGTGCCCAGGTCCGCATTGCAGGGACAAACACCAACCCAAGAGTGATTACCTGTACCGAAGGTCAATGGAAACAGTAGCCGGTCTGTTTTCCATCAATCGAAGCGTTTGAGTTTATCGCGCATCGAGCGCAGCCATTTGGTGCGCCAGGCTCTACCAAGATTGAGTGCATGCGCCAGTTCGTCCTCATTGAGGATGCCCGTCCCGTCGCATTCGTTACACCCCCGACGCGGTTTTTCACTACCGAATCCCGTACATTCGCAAATTCCCCAGTCCAGAATTGTCTCCGTGACCTCCTGGTAGGCTTCTTCGGGGGATTTGCCGCTGTCGATCAGGGCTTTGGCTTGTCGAATGAGGTCCTGCATAACCGGTTATACAAATTGTGATTTGTTTGCTGATTGAGAGAATTATATTTGCCAGTTCGGTATATTCGTCAAATGAATTATAGCGATTTCGCGATGTATAGATCCCGACGGATGATTAGCGGACGATTGTGATACTTTTGGCCGCGCGTGTAACCGCCGTGTATAGCCACCGCGTCCTGTGTTCCCGGAAAGCAAAACTCTCGTCGAACAGGACGATATCGTCCCACTGGGAGCCCTGTGCTTTGTGGGTCGTTAATACATATCCAAAATCAAATTCATCGCTATTGCGGCGTTCCGGCCAGGACAGTTCCTCCTGGCGACCCTGAAAAAAGTGTGGCCAAACCCGGATTCGAACCTGTTTTGATTTCGGTGGAGCCGGATCCGGGAGAACATACATCTGCAGGCGACCTCGTTTGTCTCTCCCCGTCGACTGCACGTCCCACAAACCACCATTGAGAAGACCTTTTTTCTTATTGTTCCTGAGGCAGATCAACCGTTCGCCGGCCTGGGGAAATTCTCCCTGGAAGTCTTTCAGTTCGCGCATGCGCCTGTTGTATCTCGTCCGGGTTATGTTTCGCCCCACAAGGACCTGATCCGCACTCAGAATATCTTCCGACTGAAGGTCGGAACGGGAAATCACGCGACTGTCATCATATCGACCATAGTCAAGTTCGAGACCCTCACGCACATCCATGGACATAGCAATTATCGGATTGTCCCGCGCTTGCCGGTGGACTTCCGTCAGCAATATGTCGGGTTCTTCTTCGGTAAAAAATCCGCCACCCTTGACCGGGGGCAGCTGGGCCGGATCTCCGAGGACGAGAACCGGCTTGCCGAACGACAGGAGATCGCGGCCAAGTTCCTCGTCGACCATGGAACATTCATCAATGATCACCAGCTCTGCATCGTTAACGACACTGTCCCTGTTCATCGAAAAGACCGGCGAGGCGTCATCGCTTTCCGAGGGCCGATAAATCAGACTGTGGATGGTGGACGCCCCCGAACACCCTTTGTCGCGCATGACCAGTGCGGCTTTGCCTGTAAAAGCCCCGAAGACAACCTGACCGTCAACGCCTTCCGCCAGGTGACGCGCCAAGGTTGTTTTGCCGGTGCCGGCATAGCCAAAGAGCCGGAACACCGGGGCTCCACCGTGCTTGAGCCAGTCGGACACAGCTTTCAGGGCGCGATCCTGGTCAGGTGACCACAGCATTAAAACGCTCCAGACGAATTGAAAACATGAATATCCTATTGATCTATCGATTCTGCCGCCAGGGTCAAACAGGTTTATGCGGTACAATCGAAATAGTTTTCTGTTCGAGCGATCGAGTAAATTATCGATCGATAAATAATTAATCGACGTGCTTCAGATTAATTGCTACTCTTTTGCCAGTTTGAAATTATGGCATTCTAGAAAATGGCATTCTGGAAATCAGACCATATCAATCGCGGCTAGGGAGAAAAACATGGAACAGATGTTCATACAGTCAGAAGAACAGCAAGCGATTTTGGAAACAGTACGCCGTTTCGTCGAGGATTACATCAAGGTCACGGCTCCGGAACTTGACGCCAAAACCGATCCCGAAGACGGGTTTTCCTGGGAAATGGTTGAAAAAGCTGATGAATTAGGCATTCGCACCATGACTCTTTCAGAAAGATATGGCGGTCTGGGCGTGAATTCCCTGACAACAGCGATGGTTGTTGAAGAACTGGCGCGGGGGGACCTCGGTACATCTGTTGTCATGGCCCAAACACTGAAGCTCGCACAGATCATGGAAAAAGCGCTGAATGATGATCAGAAAGAACGTTCACTCGAGCTTTTCAAGGACGATCCCAGAGGATGTCTGGCGATCGGAATTACAGAACCTGACAATGCCTCGAACTATTTTCTAAAAACTCCGGTTCCGTTCCGTACGACGGCGGAAAAAACAGACGGTGGCTGGGTTGTTAATGGCATGAAGCACTTTATTTCCAACGGCAATGTCTCCAGCTTCTACCTCCTGTTTGTGCAGACGGAAAAGGGGAAAACAATGGCCAAAGGAGCGACGTGTTTCCTGCTGGAGAAGGGACGGGAAGGCTTCACCATTGGTCGCGTCCATGACAAGATGGGGGAGCGGACTGCCAACAATGCTGAGCTCGTCTTCCAGGACTGTTTTATTCCCGATGAGAATGTTGTCGGCGAAGTCGGCAAGGGTTTCGATCTTCTCGCCGAGTTTTTTCCCCAAAGCAACGCCTATGCCGCCGCCAGTATTCTTGGTGTTGCGGTTGCGCTCTACGAGCGGGCAACCGAATGGGCCAAGGTTCGCGTGCAAGGTGGCAAACCGATCATCGAACATGACGGCATTCGGGCCCAGCTTGCGGAAATGAAAATGCTCATTGACGCCTCCAGATCCTACATTCACCGCGCGACCTACCTGGCTGACAACCAGGAACAGGGCTGGGATCCGACCCTCGGGGTCCTACCCAAGGCCATGGCCTCCCAGGCGGCGTGGAAGATCGCGACCTGGACCATGGAAATTCACGGGGGACATGGTTTCATGAAGGAGTTCGGCGTTGAGAAGCTCCTGCGGGATGCCGCCGCGTTTCTGCATTCGGACGGTGTCAACAGAACCTTGTTCCTAAAAGCCGCGCATATGATTCACGGTTGGCCCGAGCAGGGCTGACTGGAGCGAGTTCCGATTCCAAAAGGCGAGTCCTTCGAAGAATTTCGTCTCATGGAACCCCGGATTCGATCCCCCTTGTCAGGACGGATCATCAAGCCGGGACAGGAATTTCTGCAGGGCAGCCATATATTCGGATTTGCGCGTCAGACGGTCCATCATTTCCGGGGGAGCGACGTTTTGCAAATCAGCCGGAGCTGTGCCGGATTTGAGAGCGGACAGTGCCTCATAAAGCGCCTGGACACCCGCTGCAAACGGACGGTGCCCCTGTAAGCTTATGCGTACATTGCGTGAGGTGAGATAAGATAAATCTGCAATTTCCGGCGGCGTACTTCCGAGTATGAGCGGAATGGATACGGCCTCGGCAAGCTGGTCCAGTTGTTCCCGCGTTTTGACGCCGACAAGGAAAATGGCATCGACCCCGACAGATTCGTAAGCCCGGATTCGCGCACAGGCATCGTCAACGGAAGTGAGAGCGGGGGCGCTGGTTCTGCCGCAAATGACAAGATCGGCATCTCTGCGAGCCGCAATCGCCGCCCGCATTTTTCCGACCCCTTCTTCGCGGTCAATGAGTTTCGCCTTGCTGTCGGCATCGAATTGTTTGGGCAGGATCGTATCTTCGATGGAGAGTGCCGCAACACCGGCCATCTCCAGCTCGTCCACGGTACGCATAACGTTTAATGCGTTGCCATAGCCGTGATCCGCGTCGACAAGCAATGGCAGGTCACAGGCGCGGCTTATGCGTTTGACCTGATCAGCAAACTCGGTCAGGGTTAACACGATCAGGTCCGGGGCGCCGAGGACGGCGAGTGAAATCGTCGATCCGCCAATGATTCCCACTTCATAACCGAGTTCCTGGGCGATCCTGCCGGAGATCGGGTCAAATACGGAGCCCGGATTTATACATTCATTGCCGTTCAGAATTGTGCGGACTGCTTGTCGTCTCTGCGTCCATCTTCCTGACATAGATAGCCTGCTCTTTCCGTGAATTGCTCTGGAAGGTGATTGTTCCCTGTAAGTTTAATGCGGACTTTAATCTTTAACCGACAAAACTGGCCGGAAACTTCTCCTTGTACTTTAGATTAAATTCCTTGAAAAACAAACGGCAACTCTCTTTCGTCAACCAGAAGGAAAATGGTTCGTGACCTCCCTATCTCAACCTCTCTCAGTAATGAAGCCGGCCTATGATGTCGTGGTCGTCGGATCAGGGTATGGGGGCGGCGTTGCGGCGGCGCGATTGTCGCAGGCCGGCAAAAGTGTGTGTGTTATCGAGCGCGGTAAGGAGTATTTGCCCGGTGATTTTCCGACCCGGTTTCCTGAATTGAAAAATTCCCTGCGCATCAGAGGCGGAAAAGCCGACCTGGGGTCGGATACGGCGCTTTATGATTTTCGTGTCGGGTCCGACATCCATGTGCTCACCGGATGCGGCCTGGGCGGCGGATCCCTGATCAATGCAGGTGTTGCCATGCGACCAAAACCGAGCGATCTCGACGGTACGCACTGGCCTCAGTTCCTTTTGAACGATCCCCAATTCGAAACAGGTTTTGACGAAGCGGCAAAAGTTCTCGCTCCCGAAATCTGCCCGGAAACGGCAGGGATCGACAAATTCCATGCTCTCAGAAGCTCTGCAGAGATCCTCGGAAGGAGTGCGGAACCGGCGGCAATGACCATCAGTTTTTCGGATCGCAACAATGTGTTTGGAATGGAACAGAAGGCCTGCACATTGTGTGGAGATTGCTGTTCCGGATGCAATGTCGGCGCCAAAACCACCGTGGCTTCCACCTATCTTGCCGAGGCCGCTCGGCTGGGTTGTGACATATTCTCCGAGGTACAGGCCAAATATTTGGAGCGTCACGAGGCCGGTTGGCGAGTGACAATTGAGACCTCCGGAGATACGGAATTCGGAGCGGGGCAAAAATCCCGAACAATCGAGACAGAAAATATTGTTCTGGCTGCCGGGACATTGGGATCGACCGAACTCTTGCTCAGGTCCCGGGAACAAGGACTGCCCATTTCAGACAGGCTTGGACAAGGCTTTTCCGCAAACGGAGATATGATTGCCTTTGCCTACGACAGCGATTCCGAGGTTAATGCGATTGGCGTCGGCCATCCGGCCAAACTGGAAGACAAGAAAATCGGACCGTTTGTATCCGGCCTGTTTCCCGTTTCTGCAGGAGAAGGCAAGGAATTTCTTGTTCAGGATGGCTCCCTTCCATCGTCATCGGCGCCTTTGTTGCCTCTATTTTTTATGGCTAACGGGCGCATTCTTGGATCCCTCCAGAGTCTCATGAAAGGCGTTTATCAAGGACCGATCGCGCAAACGGAAATATTTTTCATCGTTGGCCACGACAATGCCGGGGGTCGGATTGAACTGAATAATGGGAAATTACACATTAGCTGGCCCGAAGTGCAGGAACAGAAAATTTATGCAGCCATAGAAGAACAGTTGCAGAAAATTGCTGAGGCCAAAGGCGCAAAGATGATTACAAACCCCCTGGCAAATACAGCAATGGGGCGCATACCGGCCTCGACACACCCCTTGGGCGGTTGCAGAATGGGAAACACGCCGGCGGAAGGCGTTGTCGATCACAAGGGCCAGGTATTCAATCCGGAAGGCGGGGTTCATAGGGGGCTCTATGTATGGGATGGAGCCATCATACCCACATCGTTAGGTGTGAACCCGCTGCTCACAATTACCGCTCTTGTCGAGAGAAACGCAGCCCTTCTTGTGCGGCAACTCGGCGAATAGGCGCTCAAAAGTGGCCGGTCGTAAATTTTTCGAGTCGTTTCAGATTATGAGTACGCGCTCACCGAAGCGGACCCAGAAGTGTTGATCTCCAGAAGTAGAGGCACCAAGTGCGACAAGTGCACGGAAGGCGCGTGCTGCGAATTGTGTGGGGTCAGGCGGGGCAGGCTGAAGCAACCGGGATTGCTGAATAGAGCCGGAATCTTAGATCCCGTTCAGGATTGCCGATCGGGTATGTGGGCCAGACGATACCAGTAATCGATCAGGACTTGCGCAACCTCCGGGGCCAGTTCAAAGAACTTGTCCTTTTGAATAACGGTGTTAGCGCCGAGTTCGTAGGCTTTGTCCAGTTGCGCCTTGTTGTTTGTTGTCGTAAGGACAACCACGGGGACTTTGGATGAGCGTTCGTCGGCCCGCAATCGCTCGAGGAACTGATAGCCATCCATAACCGGCATGTTGATATCGAGAATGACGATATCGAATTTTTGTTCTGAATTTTCCGAATGCAGGTGATCAAGACCTTTCTGACCATTTTCCGCAACGGTAAGAACAAAATTTTCCAAAATCGAACCGAAGGCACGTTTTATAAGTAAAACATCGTCGTGATCGTCTTCAACGAGTAAAATATGTGCCGGTTCATCCAGCAGGGCAATCTGGGAGTTTTCCATGCGATTTGAGCTCTGATAGGTGACAAAGAATTATCGGAATAATCGGAATTCTTTCGAATAAATTTCTATCTCAACGAATATACAGGACTTTCTATGAATCGGATCAATATAAGCTGAGGATCGCCCTCAGTTTCGGTCATTTTTCATAGTTGGGCAAGCTATAGGGCATATATCCGCCGGAATAAAGATCCAAGACCCCGTTTCGTGTTTGTTTGCACACAAATGTTCAAACTTTGAAAAATCTCTTCAATATCCGAGCCGTCGATGGCGCGGCGTCGATCATGGGCCAGTGGCTGGCCTTGCGAAATTGCTTTTGTGGTACAGAATTCTGCTTGATGAAATCCTGGGTATCCTGTGGCGTGTTGTCCTTGTTCCAGTAATAAAGGTGCGGTTGCGGCAGCGACAGAAACTCCAAACCTGGGGACTTGGCGCGGCTTGTATTATAGACATTTCGACCAAAGCGCCACATTGTCTCGGCATCGGCCTGCAGAAGACTTGAGGCATAATATTGAAGCACAGGGTCGGTTTCGGCTTTTGCCAGAATTCGGCTGACGAAAACCGATTTAAAATCATCCGGGTGCGCATATTTCACCGTCTGGCCTGAAAAATAAGCGTCGGCGCGGGTCAGATTTCCTTCGATAGAGACGACACCCCGGCACTTGTCTCCGAGCATCCGGGCGAGCTTGACGGCGATGAGGGAACCCGAGGAATGTCCGACCAGCCCGACCGTCTCGATGGATGCGTCGTCATTGATCAATTGCTTCAGAAAACGCGCATACGCACTTACTGTCCGGATTTTGGACACCGCAGGGCTGACCCCGAAACCAGGCAGATCCGGTGCAACGAGGGTGCACCTGAATGGAACGTCCAACTGAAACAGGGGCAGGAAGGCGCGGCTCGAATCTGCAAATCCCGGGATAAACCAGACATGCGTCGAACTTTCACGACCAGCCTTTCTCAGAAGACTGTTGTTCCGAGTCTGCAGAGTGACCATAGCCAATGCTGTCCGCCTTCTGACGATCTATTTTGTTATCTAATCGATCAGGACGGCGGCTCTCCCCGTGACCAGCCCTTTTTCAACGCGATCATGGATCGCCTCGGCCTCCTCCAGGGGAACGGTCTCTGTAACAAGCGGCCAAACCTGTCCTCTGGCCACCAGGTTCAGGGCATCGATCACTTCCTGTTTGGTTGCATAGCGGCTTCCAAGGAGCTCGAGTTCCTTGTAGAGCATGGGGCCTCCATCTGCCTGAAACTGATTTTTGCCGCCGCCCCCAAGAGTTACCATGCGACCGCCATAACCAAGGGATTTGAACGATTCTTCCAGGGTCTGTGTCGAAGATACAAAGTCGATGGCGACATCAATGCCCTGGCCATCGGTAAGCTCCAGCAATTGCTCCACGGCGGTGCCGTCGGATGCATCCACAACTTCGTCAGCCCCGGCTTTGCGGCAGGCTTCGAATTTATCCGTGGCAATATCGACGGCGATTACCCTCGCATGGGCCCATTGAGCGAGCATGAGCATATGAATGCCGAGGCCGCCGCCTGCACCAAAGACGGCAACCGTGTCCGACGGTGCGATGCGCGCCCGTTTCGTGACCTTCAATGGTGTGGTTATGGCATCGCAAATGACGCCGACTTCCGCCGGATGAGACTTGTAATCCAGTTCTTTCGGCAGCTTGATAAAATTCTTGGCCGGCAGTTTCATATACTCCGCGTAAGCGCCATCGACTTCGCGACCGACATATCCGCCGAAATTTTCACACAGGGTTTCCCGATTTCTGAGGCACCATTTGCAATGTCCGCAAGTGAGGTAGAAGTAGGCCGTAACCGCATCGTCGACGGCAAGATTGGTAACCCCTTCTCCGACCGCGACAATTTCGCCGGTGATTTCGTGTCCGATAATTCTGGGGTAATCAACTTCAACGCGACCCGCCCGCACATGCTGTATGGTCAGGCCCGATCCACAGGCCAGATTGCGGACCACGGCCTCACCCGGACCGGGCGTCGGATCGGCAACATTCTGAAGTTCAAAAGGCTGGTTTTTTCCGTTAAGGACCATGGCTTTCATCTGCTTCATCCTTCCCAATGAAATGGTGTTTCATTAACTTATTATCGGATGAGGCGACGAAAAACAATCGGACAACTTGAAACAGGGCGCCACGCACGGCGGCGGGAATTTCGCGGGTCACCGGGAAAGCAACTGAAAAACGGGTGAACAACCAGCGTGTTCACCCGTGATAAAGGTTCCTGGCGGACGCCAACGTCACCAGCGATTCATTGGCGCCGTTGCGACCAGGATTTAGTAGCGACGGTCTCTCAGGCGCGTTGTTTTACCGGCGTGCAATCGGCTCCTCCAGGGAGAAACCTTGTGTTTCCGTCCGATCGTGGTACGGAATTTCTTGTACGCCCATCCCGGAGTGGCTTTACGCCGATGGCGGAGGTTGCGGTGGATTCTCTTATGAATGCGCGACCGGTAGGGATTGTATTTATAAAAATTTCTTTGCCGGACGACACGGCCGATGACCGGTTTGCGGTGCTTCAATCGATGATGTTTACCAGAGCGGTGCCTGGATTTGTAGACAGCTTTACTGCGTACTTTATGTCCGCGCAGATCGTGTCCGTGATAATGATGGAGCTGGCGCTGGAACCTGCCAATTCTGGGGCTTTTACGATAATATCGAACCGTTCGGGGTTTTGACTTCGTACGGAATGAAGAACTTGAGTGGATCGGGTTTTTGTACTTACTCCCCGATGTTCGTTCTCTTGCCTGTGAACTATCGGTGCTGCCAATCGCGAAGATCGATGCAAACAGCAGTGTTGCTGCGTATTTTAGAAATCCCATTGCCTTGTTATCTTATAAATTATAGGCATCCTCCAAACGGCAGAGATGATTATACAGGAACCCGGCCTGTCGGTTTTACCTGAGATCACCAATATGGTTAATTCATATGCGGTACTGCTGGAAGGTTAAAACATCGGCATTTACCTCACTATCGGCCGACAAAATCCGGTTTTGTTTTGGCCATAAAAGCTTCGGTTCCAATGCGGAAATCCTCCGTATCATAACAAGTGAAACCTTCCTCCAGTTCGTCACTTGTCAGCGGTTCAGGATTGTCGAGTCGTCTTAGAAATTTTTTGTGCCACCGGGCCACCAGCGGCGCGCCGGAAGCTATTTCCCCCGCGATCTCATTCGTGAGCCGGTCGATCTCACCGGCATTGGCGATGTGATTGACGATACCCATTTCCCGGGCACTTTCAGCATCGAATATGTGCCCCCGGAAAAGAATTTCAGCGGCCTGGGAATATCCCACGAGTTTTTCTAGCGCTGAAATCTCCGGATAGGCCATGACCAGTCCGAGCTGATTGATTGGGACGCCAAACCGGCTGTCGGTGGAGCAAATTCGAATGTCGCAACAAGCGGCAATTTCAAGCCCGCCACCGACACAAATTCCACGAATGCGGGCGATGGTTGGAACGGGACATTCACTGAGTGCGGTGAGTGTGCCGTGCATGATAGCGCCGTAAGCACGTGCCTGTTCCTTGTTTGACCTTTCCTTCTCAAACTCGGCGATATCATTGCCTGGGGAAAATGACCGTTCCCCTGCACCGGTTATCATGATAACTCTGATATCCGGGTCATCTGCAAGTTCTGTTAATTTCTCCCCGAGTTCCTGCCACATGCCCTTCGTCAGAGCATTGAGTTTTTCTTCGCGGTTAAGCGTGATTGTGACAATGAATTTATCTCTGTTTATCAGTATGTTGCCCATTTGCACATCCAGGTTTAATAGATTGAATTTGTGGCTGCCGAACCCAGGCGGGAAACCCGGCTTCCGTTGCAGATCAGATTTTTCTCTTCGCGATCATTTTGAGTTGAATCCGCTCAAAAAGCAAAGCGCGGCTTCCATCGGGAACGCCGCCGATGTCGGGATAACGAGATGACGCAGCAACCATCATCACCGGAACGGGAGCTCTCCTTTTTTGACCGGTTGCGAAGGAATTTCTCTGGAGAAATCCTGACAGATATTTTTTCACGCGGCCGCTACGGCACCGATGCTTCTCATTATCAGATTATTCCGCAAGGGATCGTGTTGCCGAAATCGGCGGAAGACCTGCAAGCGGTGGTGGCGACCGCACGGGAAGAAGGCGTGCCTATTCTCCCACGAGGGGGCGGGACGTCACAGAGCGGGCAAACTGTTGGTGACGCCGTCGTCATCGATTTTTCAAAATACATGCGCAATACGATCGAGGTCGATGCGGAGAACCGTCGTTGCGTAACCGAACCCGGTATTGTGCTGGACGATCTCAACAGGCAATTAGCCCCGACGGGGCTGTGGTTCCCTGTCGATGTTTCGACTTCCAGTCGCGCGACCATCGGCGGAATGGTCGGAAATAATTCCTGTGGTACCCGGTCCCTGCGCTACGGGATCATGAAAGACAATGTCACCTCGCTGCAGGGCATCCTAGCCGATGGTACCGAGGCAACATTCGGCCCCGTAGCCCGCGATGTCTTTCTCCCCAACACATCGTCCCGGATCGGCGATCTGAAAAAGGTACTGACTGAAATCGGTGAGAGTAATTCAGACACCATTTCCACAATGTTCCCGGAAGTCTCCCGGCGGGTTGGCGGCTATAATCTGGACGCCCTGACCCGGAGCGACGACCATCGTAACCTCGCGGAACTCCTGATCGGCTCCGAGGGGACCCTGGCCCTGACCCGCAAGGTCGAGTTGAAGCTTGCCCCGCGTCCCAGGAATAAGGCCCTTGGAATTTGTCACTTTCCCACCTTCAGATCCGCAATGGAAGCGGCCCAGCACATTGTAAAGCTCGGACCCGTTGCGGTTGAGACCGTGGATCTGACACTCATCAATCTTGCAAGGTCGATTCCCATGTTCCGCTCTGTCATCGAACGGTTTGTCCGAGGAGAGCCGGAAGCCTTGCTGCTCACCGAATTTGCGGAGGACGATCAAGCAGATAATCTGCAACGTCTTGAATTGCTCGATGAATTGATGGGCGATATCGGACACCCGAATAGTGTCGTCAAAGTTCAAGATTCGGACTCACAGGCGGAATTCTGGGAAGTTCGCAAGTCCGGTCTCAATATCATGATGTC
>JANQOC010000749.1 GCA_028279265.1 Hyphomicrobiales bacterium | reverse complement strand
TCCTAAAATTCCGGCCAACTTGTCGCCATTGCAAAATAATCATGATCGGATCATTCCGAAGGCGCTGCGGGTTTATCGATTGTCGCCGTCCAGAATACCCCCGAGCGGACCCAAAAGCGACCCTTCGCCCTTATGCTGTCCTGTTGGCCCCGCTGCGGCCAGCATGCGTCCGGCTAGTCGTGAGGAAGGCAGGCTTTGCAACCAGATTTTTCCCGGCCCCGTAAGCTTTGCCAGAAACATGCCTTCGCCACCGAAAATCATTGATTTGATCGATCCGGCTCGCATGACGTCGAACCCGACCTGAGATGTTATCGCGGCCACGCAACCGGTATCTACATGCAGCTCTTCCCCGGCTTTCAACTCCCGCTCGACGACAGTTCCGCCCACATGGACAAACACCCATCCATCACCTTCAAGGGACTGCATAATAAAGCCTTCACCGCCAAACAATCCGGTCAGAATGCGCCGTTGAAAAAAAATGCCGATGGACACGCCGCGCGCGGCACAGAGAAAGGAATCTTTTTGGCAAATGAGTTTGCCGCCAACACTGTCGAGTTTTATGGCCAGGATTTGTCCCGGATAGGGGGCCGCAAATGCAACCCGCGCTTTTCCTGCTCCCTGGTGCGTGAACTGTGTCGAAAAAAGACTTTCTCCTGTCAGTATACGCTTGCCGGCACCCGTAATCGCATCGAGAAATCCTCCCGATGACTCTGACCCGTCACCGAAAATAGAATCCATTTCAATCTCGGAGTCTTTGTGCATCATGGATCCGGCTTCGGCGATGGCGCTTTCGCCGGGATCGAGTTCGATCTCGACATATTGCATTTCGGATCCCTTGATCTCGAAATCGACATCATCAGAAAGGCTTGAGGAACGCTGATGACTGACTCGGGTAATTTCGGGAACCGTTCCAAATATGGGCATCGATCAAACCTCGTATTTCGTGTTGCCGATTGAACTCTTCATTTGGGGTTGCGGGAGGGGATGCTAAGTGATTGTGAATAAGCTGTTCTGATGTCCCTGCCCGACTTCACCGCAATTCAATTACACTCGCCCCTGGATATAGTCATTTGTCGGGCGGTTTTGTAGGGAATGGCATATTGTCGATATACGAACTAGATACAGACTAGATAGCAATTAAGAGGTCAATTGTCAGAATTGCGGGAGGCCGTTTGCAGCGGTGAGGATGATAGCCTTTGTTTGACTGTTTCAGCGCATGGCGCGGCATAAGTTGTTCGGCTGACACGATCCATAACCAGTTCCGTACAGGCATCGGTATTGACACGAGCCGACGTTTCGTTGGCCTGATGCGATGCCTGGCGAAATTCCGAGCCGGCAACCCGGTTCGAGTGAATGGTTTTTTCAAGACGGCTGATGATTTCCGAATTCTCAGAAGATCCGGTCATCAGGACATCTCCCACAAAGGCCCAGAACCCGACAATATGCCAGAAAACAATCCCTATGGCGAAACCCGTGACGCCGGCGAAAAGGATTTTCCTTTTGGAATTTGGCTGGGGTTTGTGCCGCACAGGTCTGTCATCAACCGGAGCCGTATGACCCGCCTGTGGCTTGGTTTGTCCAACTGGATTATTGTTTTTTCTGACCGTATTAAGCATTTACGATGTTTCTCATCCCTGATTCGATGACGCATCGACTGTACAGTTTCAAAAACTCTTGACTTTTAACGGAAACCCCACTCACCAAGCCTTGTGCAAAACATTTGAATGTTTTGGTGAAGACCTTCCTCTCGATATTAATCTGATTCGCCATGCAACACGGGTTGCAGAAGTAACACAATAGCGGAACGCCTTGTAACTATCTGAAAT
>JANQOC010000735.1 GCA_028279265.1 Hyphomicrobiales bacterium | reverse complement strand
TCGATGTTCCCCCGATAAAATAAATCAGATCAATCCTAAATTGCGTTTACTTATAAATGCACGTTTCTAACGTCAATGGACGGCCAATTTGGACTCATTTCCAATGTGCGCATTCATATTGACAATCGCCTCTTGCGACAGCAGCCGACCATGATGTTTCAGGGTCATCGCAAACCGATCAGTTGAACCAATGACTTCATCTAGTTCATTGCTGTCAAGCAGTGCGAACGCACAGGCCCTGAGCGCCGGGCACTGGTCATTCTGACTGGCGGCAATGAGCGAGATCGCCGTGCACTCGTCCCGGCAGAAACCGGCACAGTTCATTGGGTAGACCTCGATGGGACGCGCGGTCTTCATATGAATAGACCGCACCCAGCAGGACAATTCGGAAACCAGGTCTTTCGCGGTTTCCACGCCCACATTTCCGGCGTAATGATTCCAGGCACTTTCCCAGCAGGCGATGTCCCCGGTCTGATAGCCCGCCATCCAGCAGCGGAAACCGACACCGACGAGGTGTTCGTTTTCATTGGGCTGCAGATGGAATTTCTGACGGCCCGACGGGCGGTTCTCCGACAGCGAATCGGAACCCCTTCGAAGAGAGTCCTTCCGTTTCATTGTCAATCTCCAGAGTCAGCGAAAATATGGTCGAAGGTCCGGGCTGTCCGTTGCAGCCCGGAACCGACATGGACCCGTTAACTTGATCAGGATTTCGGATCAGGATCCGGGTCCGTTGTTATATCCAACCTTGTCGACAAGTTGCGACGCGGCCTTGCGGCTTTTGGCGATTTTGTCGAGGGATAAAGTATCGGGTTTGATCTTACCGAAGGATTTCACGATATCCGAAGGCTCCGACCCCGGTTTGATAGGATATTCGAAGACTTTCTCCGCATAGATTTCCTGGGCTTTACCGCTGGACAGGAATTCCATCAGTTTCAGGGCATTGTCTTTGTTCGGCGCACTTTTTGCCAGTGCCATCCCGGAAATGTTGACATGGGTACCCCGGTCTCCGGCATTGGGGAACAGGACTTTAATGGCCTTGGCCCATTCTTTCTGTTCCGGCTTCTTCTCATTGGTTTTCATCAGTCCGACATAGTAGGTATTGCCGATACCGATGTCGCATTCGCCCGCAAATATGGCTTTTGCCTGGGCCCGGTCATTGCCGGCGGGTTTGCGTGCCAGGTTCTCCTTGACGCCGCGAAGCCAGGCTTCGGCTTTCTGCTCACCCGCATGGGCGACGATGGATGCAAACAGCGCAACGTTATAAACATGCTGGCCGCTACGGCTGCAGATCTTGCCTTTCCATTTGGGATCGGCCAGCTCTTCATAGGTGATGCTGTCCTGCTTAACCCGGTCTTTCGACGCATAGATCACACGACCCCGGGTCGTCAGGCCAAACCAGTGCCCTTCCGGGTCACGATATTGGGCAGGAATATTACCGGTGATCTCGTCGCTTTTGACGGCCTGGGTTACACCCTCGCTTTTGGCACCGGACAGGCGACCGATATCGACCGTGAAAATCAGGTCGGCGGGAGAGTTCTCGCCTTCCGCCTTGATACGGGCGACGAGGCCCTTGTTCAGAAACAGGACGTTGGTCTTGATACCTGTTTCTTCCGTAAATTTGTCGAGCAGGGGCTTGATGAGCTCCGGCTGCCGATAGGAGTAAATATTGACCTCGCCAGCCGCTGAAGCTGGTAATGAAACTCCGAATAATATGCTGAATGAAATTGCAGCACAGCCTACGCTGCGCGCGAGAGAAGCCGTCTTCATTTATACCTCCAATAGGTGGGTTCAAAAGCCCAGTATCGGTTTCTGTTGATGGTCGCCGATCGGCGCCGGGTAGATTGAAAGACGATGGGCTTTAAGTTGTCAACAAAAAAGCGACAGATTAGAATCGTTAAAAACTAATGAAATCAATAGTTTAGAATAATTCTAAACAAGTGGCTCTGAGGAAGGATAAGGGACCTCCGGGCTCGCGGTTTGACACAGCAGGCTTTCGTTTTACCATGGAAAATAACGAAATGACCCGTCATCGGCTCTTGCCGAATACAATGGAGTATCCCTTTTCGGAATACCTTGATTTACACCCTGTCGATCTCATATCTAGTGAATCAGACACGCCTCTGAGGTCTCGGGCAATCATGGGGCGATTCAGAAATTGATCTTGCAGATTGCAAAAGACCTGCATCGACAATCTAGGAAAGTTACGAACAAAAAGTCATGATCGTCTGCTCCTGCAATGTAATATCCGACAAACAAATCAAGAAGGCGCTCCGGCGGATTAAACATCATGATCCGAAGTCAACAGTCTCACCCGAATTGATCTACCAGCAGCTTTCAAAGCAACTACAATGTGGGAACTGCCGGGATCATGTCATTGAGATCATTGATGATGAGCGCCGGCGGTCCGAATAACAGAGTTCCAGATCTGGCGTCCCCATGGGACAATCTGGCTCAGAATTTTGAAAGTTGTGATTAAACTTAGCCAACACAATTATCTATAATCAGGCTAGCAATTCAGACTTCAGCCAAAGGAAGAAAAATGAAGGGTGACGAAAAGGTTATTGAATATTTGAACAAGGCTCTCCGCCATGAACTTACGGCCGTCAACCAGTACTGGCTGCACTACCGTCTGCTGGATGATTGGGGATTTACGAAACTTGCCAAGAAATTGCGCGAAGAATCAATTGAAGAGATGGGGCATGCTGACGATCTGGTAGCCGGGATTCTTTTGCTTGAGGGCTTTCCGAACATGCAGCAACTCGAGCCGCTAAAAATCGGCCAGAACATCAAGGAGGTTCTGGAATGTGATCTGGAAGCGGAGTATAGCGCGGCAGCTCTCTACAAGGAGAGCCGCAAAGTCTGCCAGGATAAGGAAGATTACGTTTCAATGAAACTGTTCGAACAGTTGCTGGCGGATGAGGAAGGCCATATTGACTGGCTGGAGACCCAGCTCGAGAATCTCAATGCCATCGGTATTGAGAATTATGGACTTCTCCAAAGCGGTTCAGCGGAAGAGTCGGAATAAATCCGGAATTCCCGCAGGGAGCATAAGTGTCCCCGCGGTTACCCGTGGAAGGCCGCGCCGATATTTGAGAATTTTATACGACCTGGAATGCCTCGAATTGCGGCGGTCCCAGATACATATCCGAAGTCTGCCCCGCATTGGCATGGGCTTTCCTGAACTGTTCCGATCTGGTCCAGGCCTCAAACGCCTGTTTCGAGGCCCAAACCGAGTGAGAGCAAAAAAGCGTGTAATCGTCGGCCTCGGGACCGCGCAACAGATGGAACTCGATAAAGCCCTCCACCTGATCCAGATGGCTGTCCCGGGATTTCCAGACTTCCTCAAACTCTGCTTCCCGACCCTTGACGACCTGAAATCTATTCATTGCGATGAACACGATGCTATCCTCTCATATTCTCCAGTCTGAATGCAGCAAGTCCGACCTGTCGTTAAATGTCGTTAACAAAGGTCTTAATTGCAACATGAGCTTCTTCAACCGTCACCCTCATCCGAATTTTGCCTATTATGACCATCGCCATTGACGTCGGATTTGTCCAAATTGACGCACCCATATTCAATTCATTACCAATTTGAGATATAAGAATCATCGAAAATATGAAGTCAGATTCGTGGGGGTGGGCCGATGAAACTTATTTTCGCAATAATCCTTTCAATTCTTGTTTTTCCCGTTTTCCAGATAACGCCGATCAGTGCTGTCCAGGCTAGCGAGACGGGATTTGCGGACATGCATTCGCTGCGGCGTGAAAAAGGCAAGATCTGCATGGTGAGCCATTTTCACAGTGGTAGTGGCAAGGAGTTCAAATCCAAACGCCGGGCCATTAAAGATGCGATTGTTGCCTGGGAAGACTTTACCGCATGGGAATATGGATCCACATGGGGTCGTTTCAAATCTGCGGCAAGTCGCACCCAGAGATGTGACAAGTCAACCGGACTCTGGCAGTGCAGTGTCCGAGCACGTCCGTGTAAACGTCGGAAGCGTCGCTAAATTACGGTCAGGTTCATTTCGGCACCCGTTTTAGTTCGGGCGCCGAAAAACCTGATCCGGGCTGTTATGGTCGATGGTCGGGGAAGACAATTTGTCGCTTCTCTGTCGTCGCGTTTTGCTGCAATGCTCTTGTTAGCCTCCAATCCTGACCGGCCGCGACGGTTGCGCGAACCATCTGTCGTCAGTGAACGCGCACGCGTCGAGCTGTAGAACTCCAGGGACAAAATTTTTGTCGCTTAGAACCGCGATGTTTGCGATAACAGGATGCGTTCGCCAACGGCGGAACCGGATAGATTTTTGGTTAAGACAAATCTGT
>JANQOC010000721.1 GCA_028279265.1 Hyphomicrobiales bacterium | reverse complement strand
TACAATAGAATTTTCACAGATCTGAAAAGTGAATATTAGCGTAATTACGCAGAACAATCACATTCGGTTCAATTTTTACTCGTAAATCACGAAGGAACTGACCCGGTGGCTGCTGAAGCCGCGCCATGGCTCAGCGGCCCTGTAGCACTATTAGAGATATGGATTATTCAATAGACTCGACAACCCGTGAAGTCGAAAACTGTTTGCATATGCTGCTGTCTGGTCACAACGCCGACACCAGCATTCTGAATTCCGCCATGCGTTATGCACTGTTGGGAAAAGCCAAGAGATCTCGCGCCCTCTATGTCATGTTCACGACACTGCATTTTGGGGGAACGCCAACGCACGCATTGCGTTCCGCAAGTGCCCTGGAAATGATCCACGCCGCCTCCCTCATCTTCGACGATATGCCTTCGATGGACAATTCAGAGTTTCGCCGTGGACAGGCGGCAACCCATATTGCATATTCCGAAGCCACCGCGATGTTGACGGGAATTGGTCTTATGAACCTGGCTTTCGGTGTTGTGAGCGAAGATCGATCCCTGCCGGATGACAAGCGAACGCGCATTATTTCAATTCTTTCCCAGTCCATCGGAACCAATGGTCTCATTGGCGGACAACAAGATGATCTGGATTCCGTTAACCGGGATCTGACGTCTGATGAGATATTGAAAATCTACGAACGAAAAACTTCAGCTCTTTTCAAAGCCGCATTTGAGATCGGCGGCATCATTGCCGGAACGGATGAGGAAAATTTGCCGGTTTTGCGCAATTTCGGGAACAGGCTCGGAATAATTTTTCAGATCCTTGACGACTTATCCGATGCCTTTGCCGCTGAAGACAAAACACTGAAAACTGTTCGTCTGGACAAGGATAAACCAAATCTGATCTCCGGCCTCGGAGAGCAGGACGCGATCGACAAGTCCAATCAGATGATGACCGAAATAAAATCCGAAGCCGCCAGATTATTTGACAATAATTCCACTCTTACCAATTACACCACCCATCTCCTTCAAATCCTCCACCAGCGCTTAGCCGCTTAACCTTCCGGTCCTGATGATTCCCAGATTTGGAACAGATAATGCTGAAAAAAAATAAGGCGACTCTGATCGTCAAAAACGCGGAATTCAACTATGGCAACAAGAAAATACTAGATCGCGTCAGTGTCGACATCTTTCCAGGTGAAATATTGGTTCTCCTCGGTCCCAACGGTGCCGGGAAATCGACTTTGGTGAAAGCCATAACCGGACGGGTGCAACTGCAGAGTGGTCAAATCTCCGTCAATGGGGCCAATCCTGCAGACAGTGCAACGGCGAGAAAACAGTCCGGTCTGGTTCCCCAGCAGCTCGCCATATTCAACAAGCTCTCGCCCCTTGAAAATTTATCGGTATTTGGTCATGTCATGGGCCTGAAACGACGCGAAACGCGCACCAAATCAGCACAACTGATCGAAGCACTCGGTTTGCAGGACGTTAAAGATGTGCGCAGCGAACGCTTGTCCGGCGGCATGAAAAGACGAGTAAATATCGGGGCGGCTTTAATGCACGATCCGAAACTGCTGATACTTGATGAACCGACCGTCGGACTGGATTTCGATGCCCAACGAAACCTGCACAAGCTCTTACGCTGGCTTAAACATAGAAATCTCGCGATTTTACTGACCACACATGATATGGAAGAAGCGGAACAACTGGCGGATCGGGTTGCAATCATCGTCAGGGGTAAAATTCACGATGTCGGACGCCAGCAGGATCTCATACACAAGAACTTCGGCGAGCATCAGGAAATTTACATTAAGTTCCGTGAAGGCGTTGTTCAGAGACTGACTCCGGATCAACGCGTCCGGTTACAACAACTGAACCTGCAACCGGGAAACAACAGGAACAGTTTCGTCGGCTTGGTGTCCATGAATGATTCCATGACAATTGTCCGGGAACTGATCTCGGACAATGCCTTGACGGAAGATTTCAGATTGCACCAGCCGGGACTGGAGACACTTCTGGAAAACTATTTGCGGGCCGAGTAGATTTGATGAGGTTTTCGATTTTTTGGGTGATGTTTCTCAGTCTGTTGCGGGACCGTGGAGCTCTTATTTCCAGTTTCGTCATGCCGGCAACCGTTTTTATCATTTTTGCCGTCATATTTTCCGGCACCACCGGCGGTTCAATCAGTGTCAAAGTCTCGATTTTCGATGAACTCAACACGATACAATCCAAGCGTTTCACAAATGTACTCTTCCAACAGGACGGTATTCGCCGGATTTCCCAGCCCTCGGCGACGCAAGAAACGGTTCGGCGTCTGGTCGCCCAGGGGATTGCCGACGTTGGTATCTTAATCCGGCAAGGTGAAGAAGCCGCTGACCCTCCCCCATTTCAGATTATTGCCGATCCCTCCAGGGAAATCTCCGTACTGATCTTTGAAGGTGCACTTCGGTCTGCCTATGGCAGGGCCTTTCCCGAGTTTAATCTCGAAACCATCGCACGCACCATCGAGAAAGATATCTTCCCTTTCAGCAGGGAGCAAAAGATACGCCTCGATCAAACACTGGAAACCATGCGCAATAGCGAAACCGTCGAGACGGACAGCGGGTCCGGTAGCCAGGAGCCGCAATTGCAACGGGTCAACGTGGTCGGCGATCCCGATGTCCAGACCGGAATAACCTACTATGCCGGGGCCGTCGCAATTCTTTTCCTGCTTTTTTCCTCTGTTAACGGCGCTATGAGCCTGCTGGAGGAAAAGGAACTGGGTTTACTGGACAGACTGGCCACCGGCCCCGGCGGCACTCGAATCATTGTTGACGGCAAAATGCTTTTCCTGGTCATTCAAGGTTTTATCCAGGTGACAATAATATTTCTGGTGGCGTGGCTGGCATTCGACATTGACCTGCCCGGAAATCTCGGCCCCTGGAGTTTGATCACACTGGTTTGCAGTTTTTCCTCAAGTGGACTGGCCCTGGCCTTTACCCTTCTCTGTTCGACAAAACAACAGGCCCAGACTACCGCAAACATCGTGATATTGGTCATTTCTGCCATTGGAGGCAGTATGGTTCCCCGATTCCTCATGCCCGAATGGATTCAGACACTTGGCTGGCTGACACCCAATACCTGGGCTCTGGAAGCTTACGGCGCGATTTTTTGGCGCGGTGACACGATTGACGCCATTGCACTACCCTGTGCCATCTTGTTTGCCGTCGGGATTGCCGGTTTACTGTGCGCCTATTCCCTTGCGGGACAAACAAGAATAAAATCAGGATGACCGCAAATCTGATTGTTGAATACACGAGAAACGGGCGATAACCCCATGAATAACACCAAGACATCGGCCGTGGGATTGACACTTGCTTTCTTCGTCATCGCTTCCTGGGTGACCGTTCATATTCTTGCGGTTTTAGTTTTGGACTTGGGGAACCTGTCCGTTGCGACGATCCTGCTGATCATCACTATCCAGTCCTGGCTCAGTGTCGGCTTGTTTATCATCGCCCATGACTGCATGCATGGCAGTCTTGTACCCCGGTTTCCCTGGCTGCATTCCATAATCGGCCAAGTCTGCCTGGGCCTGTATTTTGTTTTTCCCTATGGCTACCTGAAAGCCAAACATCATTTACATCATCGCCATGCAGGCACCCAGGGAGATCCTGATTTCCACGACGAAAATCCCGGCTCCCTGTGGAAATGGTATTTCTCGTTCATTTACGAATATATGACTCTTCTCCAGGTGCTGGCGATCGCCCTTGTCGTAGCGCTCTATCATTTCCTGTTTGCTGCGGGTTTGCTCGAGCTTCTGATTTTCTGGGCGACACCTGCTCTCGTGGCATCCTTCCAACTTTTTTATTTCGGAACCTATCTGCCGCATCGTCCCGGAGCTGAGGCTTTTGCCGATCATCACAACAGCCGGACAAATAATTACTCGTGGATCGTTTCACTCCTTACCTGCTTTCACTTCGGGTATCATCACGAACATCATTTACACCCGCACCTGCCCTGGTGGCGGTTGCCGGAAGCCCATCGCCTGAAACTTTCTCAAAAAACGGAAAAATCTCCGGGCTAGCCTCGGATCGGGGATCAGGACTTTGTCCAGAGTTCGTTGCGGCTAAAATCGGCCGCGTCTTCTCGCGGTTTGGATCTGGCAAGTGATGCGGCCAGGCTCGAGAACACGCAAACCATCTTTCGCGGCGCTGACACATACACCCGCTCATCCCAGGCCCGGTCTTGCCGACGGCGAACAATCGTACCGATATCGCTATAGATCCGCTTTGCCGAGTCGATAGCCAGGGCACACCGCCCGGGAAGATGCGAGATACCAACCTCTGCGGATTGATAATATTTGTCCGCTTCGTCCAGTAGCCGCCGAACAACAAGAGTCAGATCCTGGCGATAAATATCATCGGTCATGTTGTCTGGTGGAATTTGATGCTCTTCGAGCCACTGTTGGGGAAGGTAGATGCGCCCGTTTTCGGCATCGTCCAACACGTCCCGGGCAATATTGGTCAGTTGGAAAGCAATTCCCAGATCCGATGCCCGGTTCAACACATCACGATTTCGAACTCCCATGATAAGGGCCATCATAACGCCGACCACACCGGCAACATGATAACAATATTCCAGAGTATCATTGAGATCGATGAATTTTCGCTGTCGCGTATCCATCGCAAAACCTTCCAGGTGATCCATGGGATGGAGATCCGGTATTTGGTGTTTCTGCACCACGCGCTGGAGAGCTAAAAATACGGACTCTGAGGCGTGCCCCTGGAGCGCTTCCCGGGTTTGTCGCTGCAATTGTTGCAGTCGCTCCCCCGGCTTATCGACGTATTCCCCTGGCGTTGCTGGCATTGTCGCCGGTGCGCGGCCAAACGCCTGACCATCGATCAGGTCATCACAGTAGCGACACCAGGCATAGAGTAAATAAGTATCATAACGGACATCTGCCGGTAACAGCAGGGCCGCTCCAGCAAAGCTCTTCGATCCTTTCTGGATTCGACGCTGACACTCTCTGACTAATGCATCCATAAAATCAGCCGTAACTCTTTTTTCTCATCAGGTGGCCCCATATCTGTTCATCTAATCATAAGCGGATTGGGAAGGGATGCAGCGGATAGCCCGGAGGAGACTGACAGGTGGCTTTCCTGAGAGTATACGAATTTTGTCATAATGGGTCGAGATTCCCGCATAGAAACGGCAAATCAGATTCTCCGACAATCGATAAAAGCGCTGGAAAATATTGACCCGCTCCTCTGGAGTCAGGGCAGCTTTGAACAAGAGCCGGTTCAGAAGCTGATTGAACTGACCCCGCTTCCAGAGGTCCATGGAGTAATCGCGTGTAAATTCGTGCAGATGTTTGGCTTCGAAATTTTCAATGCTGCTAATCGACTCCGCAAACCTGACCGCATCCGGTAAGGAATAACCGGTCGTGAAATTGAAATTGACCGCTGCCAGACCCGAAAGACCGATATCGTTTGTGTTTGTCCGCCAGATTGACTGAATATCGCCCCCCAGAATTATCGGCAACACGCCTTTTTCTATATCGACAATGGTTTCGATCTCCCAACCATTGTCTTCTGCATATTGGGTTATACGGTCTGAGATCTGATCCTGATCGAGGCTGGAGTTCGGGCTGTAGTAGGTATCTTCGATCAACAGGCGTCGCTCATCCCATGGCAGAATGTAGATGAACCGGTATCCGTCAATTTGCGGAACCGTTGCATCCATGATCACCGGCTTATTCTGCTGATGAGGATTTTTGAGTTCGACCTCGAGACCGACGAATTTCTGGTAGGCAAGGACCAGTTCCGAATTGGGCTTCCAGCCACGGCCATCCAGGACGGAGTGGGCATTGATTTGCGTTCCATCTGAGAGAATAATCTGGTTCCGGGCGAGATGTTCGACGGTCTTGCCTAACAGAACATTTTCTTCCAGGACATCACCGGCGATTTCATGAAGGCGGTGAGATTTGATGACGTTGTAGCCGACATCGAGTGTGCGCCTGAAAGCGGGAAAATGGACTTCTTGCTGGGCCCACTTTGCCACCACGAAAGGGTGCAACCAGTCGTGGCTCGCCGGTGAAACATCGGTATCATGAAAGGACCAGGTATGATCGCCCCCGAGAGTCCTGTTTTTCTCGATAATCAGGAATTTGACGTCAGGCCGTATTTGCTTGAGCCGATAAGCTGCGAGTGAATTCGCCAATCCGCCACCGATAAACGCTATGTCATATTCCATCAGATACTCTAATCGGTTGATTTGAATGTTCTTTTTCCTAAACAGGAAAGTGGCGAACTGGGTTTTAACACGAGACGGCCGCGGATTAAATCACTCGAACTCGAATACAGGCTGGCTCTACATTTAATCATACGACAAATCTCTAATTTTGGATTGATCCTGCAATTGCACCGTCGGGTTACCATGAGAGCAGGTTGGTAACGAAGAGAGCAGGTTTTGGACTTGACTTTCCATTGCCGCAGCCCTTTCTATCGCTGGACATAGTCCCACTTTTTCGAACATCCTCATCACGCGTCTCTTTTTTTGAAGGGTCTATTTTTCTGATCTCTTAGTCCCAGTCAGCCGTAGTGTCGGCACGTTCGCAATTTGCCTCTGGGAAAGAATAGCGTGATGCTCGGGAAACGAAAAATGATCTTGCTCATTCTCGCCGCACTGCCTCTGGCTGTTTATGGTGGCTGGATTTATTTCATCAAGAGTGTCGAACGACCGGCTTACACAACGCTTCTAAGGGACGGGTCATTTGAAATCCGGTCCTACCCGTCGATGATCGTCGCTGAAATCGCCAAGACCGGTGAGCGCCGATCCGCTGTCGGGCAGGGGTTTGGACCCCTGGCCTCCTACATATTCGCAAAAAAACGCGATGGCGAAAAAATCGCCATGACCGCCCCTGTCATGCAATCTCCTGAAACGGAAAACCAGTGGGTCGTCCGCTTTATCTTGCCGTCAAAATACGCCTTGGAGGATTTACCGAAACCGGACAATCCCGATATCAGCCTGGTCGGGCAGCAACCCTCGAAAATGGCCGTTGTCCGTTTCAGCGGTGTGGCCACGGATGACTTGATTGCCGAAAGGGAAGCGGCCTTACGCAGCTGGATGGCGGAACGGGAGCTAACCCCGCAGAGCGCGGTGACCTATGCCTATTATGATGATCCGATGACGATCGGGTTTCTGCGGCGCAACGAAGTGATGTTCCGGATCGCAAACGGCCCCGAATGAGCGATCATTGAGAAGCGGAATACCCCCGTAGCTCCCCGCCAAGACACCGGCTTTCGTATTTTTCAATTCACCCACATTTTGTCTTTCTCAAAGGCATGTATTATTTCCAAAAGTAAACTGGAGTGACTATAATAAAATTTGGGATTGCAGTGAATTGTTCCAACCGGGCCTATTATCTCATGGGAGGGAAATGCGGATGGGCGTACGTTATATCGGTGCCAAGGTCTTGAGAAGTGAAGATCCGCGTCTGGTGACCGGACACGGAAACTATGTGGATGATATCCAGCTCGAAAATATGGCCTATGTCACCTTTGTCCGCTCAGAACATGCCCATGCGAAAATTATCGACATTGACATGACGGTCGCGCTCGAAATTACTGGAGTCTTCGGCATTTTCCGGATGAGCGATTTTGAAGAACCTTATGCCAGACGCCGCCTGACCGAAATCTACCCCTCCCCCTTAATCAAACAGCTAATCCTGCCCCTGTTGCTCGCGCGTGACGAGGTTTGCCATGTGGGAGATCCGATCGTAGCCGTCGTCGCTGAGTCCCGCGCTATTGCCGAAGATGCCGCCGCCCGGGTCATCGTCAACTACGAGCCTCTTGCCGCCGTCGTCGATTGCGAACAAGCCCTCGCCGCCGATGCGCCTCTGGCCCATCTGTCCAGTCCCGACAATTTGGTTGCCGAACTCAAGAATCAGTTCGGTGATATTGTTGATGCCTTCGAAAACGCAGAGCACGTTTTTTCCTGCGGTTTTCGCCAGCACCGGGGTGGTTGCCATTCGATGGAGTGCCGCGGCGTGGTCGCCGAATATAATCCTTATGGAACGGGCTACACCATCTGGTCGTCAACTCAGGCGCCGTTTCTGGTGCGCCGGGGGATAGCCCGGTTTCTTGATGAGGACGAGAGCCGGGTTCGAGTCATCGCCCCGGATGTGGGGGGTGGTTTTGGACCAAAAGCGGGCATTTACGGGGAAGAAATCCTGCTGCCGATGCTCGCCAGAAAACTTGGACGGCCGGTAAAATGGACCGAGGATCGCCAGGAACATTTCACAGCCACCAACCAGCAGGGAGACATGGTCTGGGACCTGGAAGTTGCCGCCGACAGCGACGGTAAGATGCGCGGCGTCCGCGGAAAGGCAATTGTCGACAATGGTGCCTATGTCCCCTACGGTCTGCTTTTGCCGTTCACCGCGATCATGCCCCTCCCGGGCCCCTACGCCCTGCCGGCCCTCGACATTCACATGGATGTCGTCTTCACCAACACGACCTGCAATTCGCCCGTGCGCGGGGCTGGACGTCCAAATGCGGCTTATGCCATGGAGCGGATGATTGAAACTGTCGCCTGCAACCTCAACCTCGACCCCGTCGAAGTTCGGCGCAAGAATTTCGTCAAGGCCGACCAGTTTCCTTATCAGCCGGGGCACAAAGCACCCAATGGCAAACCGATTACCTATGACAGCGGGAATTTCCATGGCTGCATGGACAAGGTTGTGGAACTCGCCGACTATGAGCAGTTCAAGACGCGCCAGCAAGCCGCTGCCGCAGAAGGCCGTTATATCGGCATTGGTGTATCCTCGTGTATCGAAGATACCGGACTCGGCCCGTTCGAAGGCGTTTCCGTCGAAATCCAGCCCGGCGGCAAGGTCCTGGTTCTCGCCGGCGCCGCCAGCCAGGGACAGGGACATGCCACGGCCTTTTCCCAGATCGTCGCCGATCGCCTTGGCGTGGCCATTGAAGACGTCATTTATCGTTCGGCGGATACGGGCCAGACACCGCTGGGTGTCGCAACAGTAGGCAGCCGGGTGGCAAGCACCGCTGGTCCCGCGGCTTATGCCGCCGCCACCGAGGTCCGCGACAAGGCCATTTCCCTTGCAGCTCAACTCCTGGAACTCGATGCCGATA
>JANQOC010000063.1 GCA_028279265.1 Hyphomicrobiales bacterium | reverse complement strand
AGCATGGGTCCGTAGTGAATAACAAACCCGGCGAATGCGCCCATCCAGCAAAGTCCTGCCGCCAAATTCAGAACAGCGCTCATTTCCGCAACTCCGCCGCTTAATACCCGGCAGGCGACGGATAATAAAAGCATCAGATATATGGCAACGGTGGGAGTGTCGGCTTCAAGTTTACGTCCGGTATGGCCGAGAGTTGCCCGTGTCATCACCGCCAATGTCATCAGACCGATAGCGCCGGCCATCCAGATGTGTTGCGCCGCCTGTGTAATGAGCACATTATCGGTGAAAGTTGCCGCACCCATCACCAGGGCACCAAGGGGAACGAAGGCATAGCCCATATGCAGTACCCAGACGAGGGGTTCGGCAAAGGTATGATATCCTGCCCATCGAAAGAGCCGCGCCAGATTTAATATTCCGGCTAATATCAGGGCTGCGCCGCTATAGGTGGATTCGGGCTGGATGATCCAAAGGGTAATTGCGAACAGCAGCACGCCGAGTACCAGGAAATCAAATGGTCCCATTGGCGTCGGTAAGACGGTTGCACCGCGCTTGACGAGCCAGTTTCGTGTGAAGGAGGGGATTATTCGACCGCCGATTAATCCGATCAGCATAATACCGGTACCGAGACCGATGCGAATTCCAAAGCCTTCGGCGGCAGGCCATCCTTGATACAGTTCCCAGTGAAACACCGTATTGCCAACAATCAGCGCCGAAAGCAGGAAAAGGACCTGGAGATTGCGCCGATTGTTTCCGGCAAGAATTTCCCAGGCCAGTGCGACTGCAAGAGCCACAGGCATGGCCAGATCAATCATGGCGACCGCAAGAGCAGGCAACAGGTTCGAAAAACCGACAGCAAGGCGTCCAGCCAACCAGAGCGAAACGAGCGCGGCAAGCGGCCAACCGACGATGGGCAAGCGCCCGGTCCAATTCGGAACGGCGGTGAGTAGAAACCCGGCCACGATGACGCCGAGATAACCAAAAATAAACTCGTGGGCATGCCAGGAGACGGGGTCGAAGCGTGTGGATACGATGTCGATACCCGACAGCATACCGATCCATAAGCCCATGGCCAGTACGGCCCAAATCGTACCACCTAAAAAGAAGGGACGAAACCCAAAGGACAGGATCGCCGGGCCGGACCAGGTCCGCATCTGTTCAGCGCTGGTCGACATGCCCCACCTCTGACGGTTCCCGCTTGGGCGGCAGAGCAAAATCCGCCAGCGTGTGCCTGTTGAGTGCGTCGATGAAATGTCGTTCGGCATCCGCCAGCAGACCTCTGAGCCGACAGGTGGGGGAAATCGAGCAAATGCTTCCGTCAGCGCCAAAACAATCGACCAGGGCGGTTCCGTGTTCAAGCGTTGCAACGACTTCGCCAAGGCGCAGGCTTTGGGCCGGTCGCGTCAGGCGGGCACCGCCGCCAGCGCCTCGCTGCGTTTCTATGAAACCGGCGGCCGCCAATGTCGCCATGGCCTTGGTGAGATGATTGCGCGAAATGCCGAATTCCTCGGCGATTTCCGCCGTTGAATGGGCGCGCCCGGGTTCCGCGGCAAGGCGCATCAGTGCCCGCAGTCCAAAATCTGTAAATCGGGTCAGTCGCATGGAGCTCCCATCCTGTACCGTCGTTTGAAATGTGCTATCCCATGAGAAGAGAGTTGCAAATTCAGTATAAGCCCATTAATTGGTATTTCAAATACCGATTAATGATAGAGGATAATTTTTTGCATGAATTTTGGGAACCAAATGCCGTGACACCGATGCGCCCGCTCTGGTTTGCCCTGGGTCTCCTGGCGCTGTCTCTCGGTGCGCTGGGCGTGGTGCTGCCTCTGCTTCCGACAACTCCTTTTGTCCTTCTCGCCGCCTTTGCGTTTGCGCGATCATCCGACCGGTGGCATGCCTGGCTTCTTGGCCACCGAATTTTCGGCCCCTTGATTGAAGACTGGCAATCCCATGGGGCCATAGACCGGCGTACCAAATTCGTTGCAGTACTTTCGATCATCGCCGTGTTTGGCGTGTCGCTGGCGCTCGATGTTTCATCTCTGGTGCTCGGCATTCAGGCTGTGGTGCTCTTCGCTGTAGCCACTTTCATACTCTCGCGGCCCTCACCCCCGGATAGATAATTCCAGGAGTTTTCTACTTGCCGAACTTAACAGTGAACCAATACCCAAAGAGCAATTGGACAAGGTAACGAGCCTCATGAGCGTCGTCATTTCAATGACAATATTTGTTCTCAGCCATATTGTGCTGGCGCGAACCCGCTTGCGGGCGGCCCTGGTTACCAGGATCGGGGAACGGGCTTATCTAATCCTCTATTCCGGACTATCGATAATATTGATTGGATGGGTCATCTGGACCGTTCTCGAAGCGGATCGTTTCATTCTTTGGGAGGCGCCGCTCTGGAGCTATGGTTTCGCCGCTGTTGTCACTTTTGTGAGCTTTGTTCTTCTAGGGGTAGGGGCGCTGTCACCCAATCCTCTATCCGTTTCTTTCCGCAAAGAGGGTTTCGATCCAGATCATCCGGGCCTTGTCGGCTGGGTACGCCATCCCATTATCTTGGGATTGGCACTCTGGGGGCTGGCTCATATTCCTGCCAATGGTGACTGGCCGAGCCTGGTTCTATTTGCAGGGACGGCGGGATTTGGGGCTCTCGGAATTATTGCGGTCGAGAAACGAATTCGGCATCGCCTGGGAGAAGAGGAATGGAACCGGCTGACAAGTGAACGGGGACATATCGATCGCAATGTCATATGGGGCGCGGTTATCGGTATCATTGTCTGGATCGGATTTCTCACCCATCATAATATTTTATTCGCCGCGGATCCACTGGCGATCTTACTGCAACAGCATTG
>JANQOC010000719.1 GCA_028279265.1 Hyphomicrobiales bacterium | reverse complement strand
GGATTGCCGAGCCGTCTGATTTTGAGAATACAGACGTCAATGTCCGCCGGACCACATGGCTCGGAGAAAAGCGAATAAGTGACTTGGCGGTGGGATTGGCTTCTCGAATTTGGCCGCTCTCCGCGTCAACAATCAGAAAGGCTTCAGATGCGAGCTGAAACAGCATTCGGTATCTGGCTTCTTTTTGTCGCTGTATCTCGTACTTCTTCTCCAGTGATTGCTGCAGGGTAATGAGCTGTTCCTGCATCGTCGCCAGAGGTGTCAAATCATTTCCGATGAGAATGACATCGCCGTCGCTTCCAACCGAGCGGGCATTGTATCTGATTGGCAGATCGGATCCTTTTGATCTCGGGTGATTTATTTCCCGGGAGCTAACCTCTTTTCCTGCGCGGCTTTCCGTCAATATATTGCGAACTTTCGGACGGCACTCCACGGTGACGATGTCTTCAATATGCTTGTTGCGCCACTTTCGGAAATTTATGCCCGGACTATCGATGTGAGAGGCAATATCTTTGATGGTTCCATCGCTGCCCACGACGACAGCGATATCGCCCGCGGATGCGATTAAGAGTCCGATATTCTTCGCATCCATATCGGCCAGAAACGCCGTCGGTTTGTTAAAATGCGTAGTCATGGGTGTCTCGATGGATTGACAGTGAAACTATTGACATTTCTTGTATAAGACTCACGATGTTAGTGCAATTTATAATGCTTGACAAACTTAAGATCGGTGAACCGGCCTATCTGATGATCAATTATTGTTTTTATCCTCCGGTACGAATTTTGCCGGATGGAGAGATTGAATTTGAAAAAAGAAAAATGGCGTGTTTTGTTAGTGTTTCCGGCAATGAGAGAAAGTAGTTGATGAACGATCAATTTCCATTCGAACCTCGAATCTTTGACAAATTGGAAATGGATTGGCGGTCCAAATCTAATCAAATCAGAACCGCATTGCGGAAAAAAACCCAGGATAGTCACAATTCGCTGCACCAAAATCCTTCATTTGAAGCTTTGCTGGCGGGCACACTCAGCCGCAGGGATTATGTGCAGTTGCTGGCTAAATTATGGGCGTTTTATCGACCCCTTGACCAGAAGCTCATAAGCGCCTGTAAAGAGTTCAATACACATATCGTTGATTTCCGATATGCCCCCCGCGCGCGCTTGCTTGCCGAGGACCTCGCGAAAATGGGATTTAACCCTGAATTGCCGTATCCTCCAGCTACAGATACGAACTGGGCATGTTGTCGCACCCCTGCTCAATTGGGCGGTATTCTCTATGTCATCGAAGGTTCGCTTCTTGGCGGCGCTGTCCTGGCGAAGGCAATGGGAAGGTCCGATGAGCTGTCGGGATCCGGTCAAAATTATTGGATTTGGTGCCGCGACCACTGCCGGAGACGCTGGGATATGACCATGCGTTTATTGGCTTGCTACGATTATCAGGATATTTCGGAACTGGCGTCAGCCGCAGACGCTACCTTCCAGGCGATGTCGAACTGGATGGAATCTGAAAATTCCATCGAAGAAATCGAAGGTTCCTTGGCGTGAGCAGACAGACAGTCGATTTGAGCATTTGCGACAGGGAGCCGATCCATCTCATCGGCGCCATTCAGCCGCATGGAGCCTTAATTGCGGTCGATGAAAAGAGCCTGACTATTCAATTCGCCAGTACCAATACGCAAGAGTT
>JANQOC010000718.1 GCA_028279265.1 Hyphomicrobiales bacterium | reverse complement strand
TCAGCTCCGCAAGATCGACGCGCGCCTCGTAACCAACGTGGAAATTACCACGTGCAAAACCATCCATAAGTCTCTCCTGTTCATTCCTAAAAAGGCTTGCCCTCAAAAAGGCTTGTTGCGGTTCGGAATGGAAATTTTCAGAACACTTCAGAACATTCCTGAATCTGTAATCCCGCTACAAAAAGCGACGACCGTATTGCGTCAATTCCTTGTACGGTTAACAGATTTTATTTCTGAGAAATGGGACGGGTTCCCGTGTTCTTTGACATGGCCCCGGTGGGTACAGTTTCAGGACCGCGCTGTTTCCTCTCCATTCATAAAAAATTTTGCCTCACCCTATCGTTCCTCGTCGTCGGGCTCAACACATCTGTCGCCTCCAGCGTCTGAATTGACGGTATTTTTTCCTCAAATCCCGGCAACCCGACGGACATATTTCACAATCTCAAAAGTAGAGGAGATCAGAGTGGTTAACCGCTAATCAGGTCGAACCATTCCTCGCCCAATTCGCGCCTGGCCTTGTCTATCACGGGAGTGATCCGATCCTTAAATTCCTGGCGCTCGTCGTCCTTCAATTCAACGAAGCTGCAACCGAGGCTGACAAGCTTGTCGCGCACATCCTGCTCTTCCGCCGCCACGGTTGCGCGTTGAAATTCGATGGCCTTGCGACCGGCTTCACGAACAGAATTCTGCATGCTTTCCGGCCAGGAATCGAAACTGTCCTTATGGACCAGAAGAATTCGAGCGCCGTAGAAGTGTGCACTCATGGTTATAAACTTCTGATGGTCCGCCACACCATAAGTCAGCGTGTTGACCAGGGGGTTCTCCTGCGCGTCCACCTTGCCCGTAACAATATGTTCAATGCCGGGCTTGAGATCCAGGGATACGGGAACCGCGCCCAAAAGTTCAAAAGTGTCGATATGTGTTTGATTGGGTTGCATGCGGATTCTCATGTCCTGGAGATCCGCAGGCCTGTGAACCGGGCGCAGGCGATTGCTCAAATGACGGAAACCATTTTCCCAGAACCCCAGAACCCGGTAACCGGTGGTCGCCTCTATTTTTTCACTAAGCCGGCGGCCGAGTTCGCCGTCGAGGGCGGCATGGGCATCCGCCGTCGAGTCAAAAACAAAAGGCAAGTCAATGATATTCAATTCCGGAACACGGTCTGACAAATAGCTTGATGAGAAGTAACAAAGGGTCAGAATGCCCTGTTCGACCATCCACAAAAGGTCATCCGCTCGATAGTCGAAGTCCATGACATTCCAAAAATATTTGGGATCGATATTTTCGCCCTTTTCTTCCTGCAGGTGGGCCGCAAAGACTTCGAGTGCACGGGAGTGGGAGGAAGTCGACGGTCCGTAACCACCCATGCGAAATTGAATCGTCTCAGACATATTGGGACTCTCTGGATTATTTGATCACTGCAGCGTCTGGGATCAGACAAGTTGTTTCGTGTTTCGTAGCTCTAAGAGTTGTCAGAGGTCGGCGTCAAGCCCGACTTACCCGGACTGTTCGATGCACAGACAGCTCGGACTTTATTTTTCCGGCTTGCCGGGAAACGTCATTGTTCAATAGTCGGCCGGGCCTTTCACTTTCGTCGTTAGGGGTGGTCCGGTCCTGACGCTCAGAAAACACGGCGGATTCCAGGGACAATGCCCGACACGTACGGGCTTGTCCGAATACTCCGACAAATGTCGCGACAGCACGGCTTTCGAGCCGGTTTTTGAACTCGAGGAAATACTCAATTCCCCACAAACATATGAAAAGGGATTTTTCGCATACCTATTGTCCAACCAATCACCGACATTTCCAATGAATTTGGTTAGGATGAAGTATGCGATGGTACCGAATGCTTATTTCGCGTTCCGTCGCTTAGGAACAAGCTTGGTGAAACAACCGAGCCGGATGAAACCGAAAGTTAGGGAACCGCGATTGCTGTTAACGCAACGCCTAATTTCGGTTACTCAGACAACTGACAAGAGTTGAGAACAGCAAAGACTCACGTTATACAAAAATCGATTATAATATTGAATTTGGATTTATATCGATATAAATACGACATAACCTAGTTGAACGGTTTGGAAATAAACTTCTGAAAAACCACGTTTATTTAGTCCAAGAAGTCCAATTCCAAATTGCAAATTCAACATCGGCAATACCCGTTACCGACTAGCTTAGTAAGAAAGGAAACCTGGGAGGAAAATATGACCAAGCGTAAATCAGATCTCTTACCTCTGGATCGTCGTCAGTTTGTTGCTGGTGCCGCTGCCAGTCTCGCTGCATTGGAAATCGTTATTCCTGCATCGGACGCAAAAGCCGCGGGCTATCCGGAAAAACCTATTACCGTCGTCGTGATGTATGGTGCAGGTGGTGGAACGGACACCATCATGAGGGTGCTGGCACAGGAAATGGCCAAGACCAAAGGATGGACCATCAATGTCATTAACAAGCCTGGTGCTGTTGGTGGTGTTGCCACGAAATTTGTCGCCGGCAAGGCATCGGACGGTTACACCATTCTGGGCGGTGCGAATTACAATAAATTCGTCCGGGTCATGGGTCATGCGGACTTTGTTCCATGGGAGGAATGGGTATTCTTCCAGGCGGCAAATGCGATCGCCAGCTGGTCCGTACCCGTTGCTTCACCGTTCAAGACCTTTGAAGATGTCGTTGCTGCTGCCAAGAAAGATCCCGGCAAGGTCTCGATTTCAACATCGGGAACCGGTGGACTTTGGCATGAGCTGGCTCTCATCGTCGGTGATGCTGCCGGTATCCGCCTGAAATATGTCGGATACAAGGGCGGTAAAGCGGCAACTCTGGCCGGACTGCAAGGTGAAACGGATATCGCCGGTGGCGGCGTTCACGAACATGTCGATCTTATTCGGGCGGGCAAGCTGCGCAACCTGCAGCAAACCGGGCCGGAAGACATTAACATTGATGGTGTCGGAACATTGCGTTCCATCGGCAGTATCATTCCGAAGTTGAAGCCGTTCCTCCCGATCGGTGGTACCTATAACTTTATTATGAAGCGGGACACGCCACCTGATGTTCTGGCTAAAGTGAAAGGTGCCTTCGAGGAAGCTGTTAAATCCGCAGCCTTCCAGGATATCGTGAAGAAGAAATTCTTCCAGGTTGATGTCCGGTTTGGTGAGGCCGCTGACAAGCGTGCGGCTCAGCTTGAAACTATGACGGTTGCGACCTTTAACCAGTACGCCGATCAGATTGGTAAAAAGGTAAAAACAGCCAAAGAGCTTGGTTTGCCGACACCGGAAAATTTCGAATCCTGGTGGCCGCCCAAAGGCTACAAGGCTCCAAAGATCTAGAAAGCCAGGCAATTGTCTGCAGCAGGTTCTTCGCTTCTGCAGACAATGCCGATATTTCGATGAAGACGGCGATACGCCGTCTTCATTTTGCGCACGTTTGCGTGGGGCTGTTTTATTCCCTCATTTATGGGGTGAACCTGCGGGGCAGGGCTTTATTTCCAGGGCCAAAGCGGCAATACTCCAAGATAATAACATGAACCCCGGATTGAATTGATCGACATGAGTGATACCGAAAAGACTTTTGTCAGTGAAGAGGAATCCGTCGGCTACGCAAGTCCGGCTATGGATTTGATTGCCGCGGCCGGCCTCATTGCCCTGTCTGTTTGGATTATGATCATGTCAGTCCGGCTTCCGGTCCCCAGCGATATTGCGACGGCACCGGGTCTGCTGCCATTTCTGACCGCGGCCAGCGTTTGCGCCATGGCTCTTGTGCTCGGCTATATCGCCCTGCAGCGGCGCAAGATCGACATGCGAACCCTTAGCGATGATATGCCGCCGGAACTGGGTAATACTATCCTGTTGATGGTGGTGATGCTGATCTATGTTTCCGCCCTGCAGTTTCTGGCTTTCGAAACGGCGATCCAGTTCGCCGGCATTCGTTATGTCTTCGGTTCATTTGAACTGGTTTCCATTGTCATTCTGACGGCAATTTTCCGGATTTACTGGACATCCGTGCTTTGGGCCTGCCTGGCTGTCAGTTGCGTCTGGATTATCTTCCTGTCGATGATGTTTCGCCTGGTATTTAAAATACCACTGCCGGTTTAGGAGAGCCCTATGATTGAAGGAATTCTCCAGGCCCTTTCACCCTATCTCATTCTCGTTACCTTGCTCGGTGTTTCGCTTGGAATAATCTGGGGGGCGCTCCCCGGGCTCTCGACAACAATGGCCATGGCCCT
>JANQOC010000711.1 GCA_028279265.1 Hyphomicrobiales bacterium | reverse complement strand
GGGGATGTCTCCGAAAGTCCGTAACCCTCGACCAGGCTGCAGCCTGAGACCTTTTCAAAACCATTTTTTACTTCCAGGGGAAGAGCGGCGCCCCCACTGATGCAGAACTTCAGGCTGGAGAAATCCGAAGACGCCATTTTCGGATGGTTCATCATCGCATTATAGAGTGTCGGAACCCCGGGCATGATCGTCGGTTTCACCCGGTTAATGAGCTTCATCGCATCATCCAGATCAAAGCGCGGCATCAGGATGAGTTCGGCGGCCATGGTCGTCCCGTAATTCATGACGGTGGTCATCGCGAAGACGTGGAAAAAGGGCAAAATACCCATCACTTTTTCCTGGCCCTCGACCATGTCGGTTGCCCACATACAAATCTGCTGGACGTTAATACTCAGATTAGCATGGCTGAGCATGGCGCCTTTGGGTGTCCCCGTAGTTCCGCCCGTGTATTGAAGAACAGCGAGATCCCGGTGCGGATCGACGTCAGCCGGCGTAAACCGGCCATCATTGGCGATCAAATCGGCTTCGGCGATAACTTTATCCGGATGTGTGGCGTTTGAGAGTTGGGATAATTCACCGCGTTTCAGCAGGCGGAACAGTACCTTTTTGAGCCCTGGCAAGAGATCGGGGAAAGAGCAGACAATGGTTCTCTTCAGAATTCCCCTGTCCAGCAGCGCTTCGACTTTGTCACAAAGCACCTTCAGATCCAATGTCACGAGAATATCGGTCTCGCTGTCCCGGACCTGAAACTCCAGCTCCTCCACGGCGTAGAGAGGATTGTAGTTGACCACGACGCCGCCGATTTTCAGGACAGCGAAATAGTAAATAATGAAAGTCGGCGAATTCGGCAGAAACAAACCTACCTTCTGACCCTTGCCGATACCCTGTTTCTGGAGCCCGCTGGCGACATGGTTGATGCGCTCGCCGATTTCTCGATAGGTGAGTTGGGCACCGAGAAAATTCGTACAGACATTCGTCGGGTAAGACTGGATTGCGTCATCGAGTGGCGCAAATACGGTGCGCGGTTCGATGGTCTGGTCCCAGACGACCCCTTCAGGATAATCCGCCAGCCAGGGATAATCGGCCTTGTTGGCGTTTCCTCCTCCGTCCACCGTCATATTTTCTGTGTCTTGAGATTGTTCGTTGGTCATGATAAACCCCAAATTTAATAAATTCGAAAATCAATTTGTTTGAACACGTTGCGTGATTTCAATGCGTTGTAGATGAGTTTCAGTCGGTCAAATGCTTTGTTGTTTGAAGAACCAAACTGTAGCACAGAATGCACGAATTTGAGGGGAGATTTTGCGGAATTGGGCGGATTTTTCACCAATTTCGAGATTTGCAGACAATAAATATCGGGATAACTTTAACGTTAATTCACAAATATCCCCGGAATTTTTGCATTTGTGCGAATAATGCCGGTGTCGTTCCTGCTGGACTTGTGCGGTAACTGGGATTATTGGATGTCCGGAAGGTGAATGTGAATGTTTACGATACCCCTTAGCGAAAACCAGATTCAGGGGTAGGGAGACAAAAATGGACGAAGTGGCCACAAAGATTGTTGACATTTTGAAAAAGAATATGAAAGACCCTCCTGAGTCAGTGGGGCTGGATACGCCGTTGAGCGATCTGGATATCGAATCTCTCGATCTCGCCGTTATCGTGTTCGATATTGAAGATACCTTCGGAATTGAAATACCGTACAACGCCAACGAGGAAGTCGAAGATTTTGCGACCGTCGGATCGGTTGTCGATAAAGTGAAAGCGATCATGGCGGAATCAGGCACATCAGGTGCCGCAGCTTAATTTGATCAATTAACTATCGTTTAGACCACCAATTTCAGAGAACCTCTTTTTGAGGTAGCAAATCCGTATGACAAATGTAAATGGTGCCCGCCGCGTCGTCGTCACCGGTATGGGTGTCGTCTCAGCTATCGGTATCGGACAGGACGCCTTCTGGGACTCCCTGAAAAACGGCAGATGTGGAATCGGCGAAGTCGAGGGATTCGATACCAGTGAACTTCGCTGCAAGATCGCGGCTGAGGTCAAGGATTTCGATCCCAAGATACATGTGAAGAGCCGGGCGGTTCAGCTTGGAGATCGATATTCGCAGTTCGCAGGCACGGCTGCTGAAGAAGCCGTCGAACAATCGGGCATAGCGGTTCCCTTTGAAGATCCTTATCGTGCCGCCGCTATCATCGGTTCCGGTATTGGTGGTTTGACCACACTCGAAGATGCCTATCATGGACTTTTTGCCGAAGGCAAAAGAGCAACCCACCCCCTGACACTCCTGCGGGCCATTGGCAGTTCGGCCTCCGCACATGTCAGTATTGAATATGGCATCAAAGGCCCGACATTCGGTGTCGTTAGCGCCTGTTCAACGGCTACCCATGCCATCGGTCTCACCTATCAGATGATCCAGTCAGGCATGGTCGACAGCGGTGTTGCCGGAGCCACGGAGGCATCCCTTTGCCTCGGAGCGACACGCGCCTGGCAGGCCCTGCATGTTCTCAGCGAAAAAGGTCTGTTTCCCTTCTCCAAGGAACGAAATGGAACGGTTCTCGGCGAGGGTGGCGGTGTTCTGGTGCTTGAAGAGCTCGAACATGCCAAGGCCCGCGGCGCTAATATTATCGCCGAAATCAAGGGATTTGGCACGACTTCAGACGCCGCCGACATGGTCAACCCGGATATTGACGGCGCTTCCGGCGCCATCGAGCAGGCCATGGCTCAGGCCGGGCTTTCGGGATCGGATATCGATTATATCAATGCCCACGGAACGGCGACGACAATCAACGATGTCAATGAAACACAGGCGCTGAAGAAAGTCTTCGGTAAAGCCATCAATGATATTCCCATATCCTCGACCAAATCCATGCACGGCCATTGCCTTGGCGGCGGCGGAGCCGTTGAGTCCATCGCCTGTCTGCTCGCCATGCAGAACAATTTCGTTCCGCCAACCATTAATCTCAATGAAGCGGATCCGGAATGTGACCTCGATTATATTCCCAACCAGGGACGCGAAAAAGAAGTGAATTACACCGTATGTAACTCATTTGCATTCGGCGGCCTGAATGCGGTTCTGGTGTTTGGCCCCGATCCTTCGTGATGGTTTAGCGCGTTGGTTGCTTTGTCCCTGTATTGAAGCCCCCGAGGCCTCAAATGACCGAAATCCTGATTACCTGCGGAACCGTCAAGATCCGGGCAACCTGCCTGGACACGCCGACGGCCCATGCGGTACTCGCGCAATTGCCAATCACCGCAGCGGCCCAGACCTGGGGTGACGAGGTATATTTCTCAACACCTGTATCGGCGGAGCTGGAAGCCGGAGCAACGGCTATCGTCCGGGCCGGTGAAATAGCTTTCTGGACACAGGGACAGGCTATCGCCATTGGATTTGGCCCGACACCCATATCTGAAGGCGATGAAATCCGTCTCGCCAATCCCTGCAACATATTTGCAAATGCTCTGGATGACGTTACGGCACTACGGTCAGTTCGTGACGGTGACCCGGTATCCGTCGAGGCTGCCGCATAAGGCGGCGCACCTTTTCTTTTTCCAAATTTGACCAGGGCTACAAGCGTTACAAATCTCATGCGTTACAAGAGTCCGTTCTGGCGAAAGCTGAAATGTCTGTTGCGGCAGATAATGAGATGTTCATGGATGACGATGTTCAGGGATTTTGTGGCTTCCACGATTTTTTTTGTCATTTGAATATCCGCCTGTGAGGGCTCCGGATCTCCCGATGGATGATTATGCACCAGGATCAATGCCGTTGCTGAAAGCTCGAGGGCGCGGCGGACAATTTCTCGCACATAGACGGGGGTGTGATCAACGGTGCCCTGTTGTTGGCATTCATCGGTTATCAGCCGATTGCGTTTGTCGAGAAAGAGGATACGAAACTGTTCCCGGGTTTCATGGCCCATGATGTTGGCGCAATAGTCGAGAACCTTGTCCCAGGATCCAAGAACGGGGCTGGTTTCGATTTCCCGCCGCTTAAGCCGATTGGCGGCGGCCCGGATCAGGGCGATTTCCTGAGCGGCACTCTTGCCGATACCAGGGACTTCTCGCAGCAGATGTTCCGGGGCATGAATCACGGCAGAAAAATTTTTGAATTTTTTTAGCAGAGCCTTTGCCAGGGGCTTTGTGTCCCTGCGGGCAATAGCACGAAACAATACCATTTCGAGCAGTTCATAGTCGGCGAGACTCTCATCTCCAAATTCATCGAACCGTTTCCGCAATCGTTGCCGGTGACCCGTCTGATGAATTTCCCCAACAGGGTGATCTGCGAAACTTTGTTCGTGTCTCTTGCCCAAAATGCTCAATCGGTCTGATAGGGAGGGCAATCGAGCCCACCTGGAGATAAGGTGAAAATCTCGCATCCCTCATCAGTCACGCCGATCGTATGTTCGAACTGGGCGGACAGGGAGCGATCCCGGGTAACGGCGGTCCATCCGTCATTCAGTATTTTGACATGGGGTTTCCCGAGGTTGATCATTGGCTCGATGGTGAACAGCATGCCGGATTTCAGTTTCAGGCCTTCTCCCGGATTGCCATAGTGAAGGATGTTTGGGCGATCGTGAAACACGCGTCCGAGCCCATGACCGCAGAAATCCCTGACGACACTGCAACGTTCGGATTCTGCGTAGGACTGGATGGCATGTCCGAGATCGCCGGTGGTAATGCCGTTGCGGACGGCGGCGACGCCTCGACAAAGGGATTCATAAGTCACGCTGATCAAGCGTTCCGCACGCCGCGAAATAGCGCCCACCGCATACATGCGACTGGTGTCCCCATGCCAACCATCCACGATCAGGGTGACGTCAATATTGAGAATATCACCTTCCTTCAGCGGTTTGCTTCCGGGAATGCCGTGACAGACCACATGATTCAGGGAGGTGCAGCACGATTTCGTGTAGCCGCGGTAATTCAGGGTTGCGGGAATGGCATTGTTGTCGCACGCGAATTCATAGATGATGTCATCCAATGCCTGGGTTGTGACACCGGGCGCGACATGAGAACACATAAGATCCAGGGCTTCCGCCGCCAGTTTCCCGGCCTTGTGCATGGAAGCGAAGGCTTCAGGCCCATGAATAGGAATAGCATTGCCGGGCATGCGGCCGGTCGAAAGATCAATGTCGCTCATTCTTCTTTTTCCTGACTGGGCTCATCCTAACAGGGCTCTTCCTGACATGACTCAATGTCGTTCAGTCCTCATTTTCCCGACGGGTATCCTCTGCCTAACGGTTCTTGATTTGCAGCCTGACCCCGAGATCGTCTCTTGTTCTGTTCAACCGAAATTGGGTGTATCCGAAAAACAGGTCAGGAACGCCAGACTATCAAAAACAATGAAAAGACGCCACTGAATTCGTGTAAAATCAAACTCGGAAAATTGAATTTGATTTTATATATCATGAACTTAATCAATCAATCCTGTGTCGGTCAGCTCTTTTTTCAAAGCGGCTTCCGCTGCCTCCAGGCGCGCCGCATCCGTGCTCCTGAGGACGAGATTTGTTCCATAGTTCCCATCTATATAGTAAGGGTAGCTGCCCATGGAAACATCAGGGAACGTTTCCGCAATCCGACCCAGGGGACCGGCAACGGCGCCCTCCGGTCTTTTGACCTCAAGGGTGACGGACATCATCTTTTTCCCCGTTTTCAGTCGCGGTGTCACGGCGGCCAGCATGGACTGCATAATACTGGGAACACCGGCCATGACCATGACGTTGTCAAGCATGAAACCGGGAGCGCCTGAGACAGCGTTTTCGATGAGGTCGGCCCCATCAGGGATACGGGCCATGCGCAGGCGGGCTTCGTTCAATTCCATGTCCGGGCGCTTTGCCCGCATAACATCGACAGCCCTTTGATCGACATCAATGCTCACATTGAAAGCTTTGGCAACGCAGTCGGCGGTAATATCGTCGTGCGTAGGTCCGATGCCACCGGTCGTAAATAGATAGGTATTTTCTTTCCGCAGCGCATTGACCGCCGCGACGATATCAACCTCTTCATCCGCCACGACGCGGACTTCGCGCAATTGAATGCCCACGTCGGTCAGGTGATCCGCAATGGTGCCAATATTCTTATCTTTCGTACGCCCGGAGAGAATTTCATCGCCAATGACCAAAAGGGCAGCGGTGATTTTTCCATTGTCTCCGTTTTGGTTTTCAGCATCCGTTTGTTCTGACATTCTTTTTTGCCCTGAGTTTTCTTGTATCTGATTTTCTCTTGTCGATACTTACCGCCAATGGTGGATATTCTCAAGCCGTGGCTTGTATTGACAGCTCTCCCTTAATAGCATGCGCTCATGAAATTTCCGGCAAATCTTATCGAAGGGCGGCTGCTCAAACGGTACAAGCGTTTCCTGGCAGATGTCGAACTCAATGATGGAAGCATTGTCACGGCTCATTGTGCCAATCCGGGGTCCATGCTTGGGCTGAAGGATGAGGGTATGAAGGTCTGGTTGTCCGAAAGCCAGAATCCCAAGCGAAAGCTCAAATATTCCTGGGAACTCGCGGAAGTTGATCTCGGCAGCGGGCGCACCCTGGTTGGGATCAACACATCTCATCCCAACTCACTGGTCGCCGAAGCCCTGGACCAAGGGCAGATCAAGGAACTTAAATCTTATCCGGCCTTTCGCCGGGAGGTTAAGTACGGCCAGTCGAGCCGGGTCGACTTTCTGCTCACGAAAGACAAGGCGCCGGACTGTTACCTGGAAATAAAGAATGTCCATTTGATGCGCGAGGATGGACTGGCGGAATTCCCGGATTCTGTAACGAAGCGCGGCGCCCGCCACCTGCAGGAATTGTCGGACATGGTGCGGGAAGGGCACCGGGCGGTCCTCCTCTTTCTCGTCCAGCGTGACGACGCCCGCAAGTTCAAACTGGCCCGGGATATCGATCCCGACTATGGGGCGGCCTATGACGCGGC
>JANQOC010000710.1 GCA_028279265.1 Hyphomicrobiales bacterium | reverse complement strand
CGGGCGATCTGATCCGCTTCTATGGATTCGAACAGGGCCCGGAAATTTCCCTCGCCAAAACCATCATCTCCCTTTCTTTGTATAAACTCAAAAAAGATGGGACCGATAACCGTTTGAGAAAAAATCTGCAGGAGAACGCGCGTCGTGCCGCCATCCACAACCCCTTCGCCGTCAATGAGAATGCCATGCTTCCGCATCCGGTCCAGGGGTTCGCTGTGGTTTTTGACCCTTTCCTTCGACTTTTCGTAATAGGTTTCGGGTGGACCCGGCATGAACTCCAGTCCCGCAGCGGCTATCTCGTCTGTCGCCCCATAAATATCTTCCGTGCCCACGGCGATATGCTGAATGCCCTCTCCCTTATATTCCTTCAAATACTCTTCTATCTGGCTCTTGTCGTCGGCGCTCTCATTAATGGGGATGCGGATCTTCCCGCAAGGCGAGGTCAGCGCCCTGGAAAACAATCCGGTAATTTTCCCCTCGATATCAAAGAAGCGAATTTCCTTGAAATTAAAAGTCTCAGTATAAAACTTGTACCAGGTATCCATATTGCCGCGATGGACATTGTGGGTCAGGTGATCGAGATAGTAGAAACCCACGCCCCGGGGTTTCGGATCCTTCTCGTCAATCCAGTCGAATTCCTGATCGTAAGGCGAACCCTTTGCACCATAGGTATCCACGAAATAAAGGAGAGACCCGCCAATTCCGTAGACTGCCGGAACATCAAGCACCTTGCCCGGTCCTGAATATTCTTTGGCGCCATAGTCCAGAGCCTTTTGCAGGGCGACTTGCGCATCGACTACACGCCAGGCCATGCCGGGTGCACAGGGGCCTTTCTCCGCCACAAAGCTCGCAGCATGGGAGTGAGGGTCCCTGTTGACGACATAATTAATGTCACCCTGGCGATAGAGCACGATATCTCGGGTTTTGTGACGCGCAACGCACGTATATCCCATTTGTCGGAACAATTGCTCCAGGATCCTTGGATCCGGATGGGCAAACTCGACAAATTCAAAGCCATCGGTACCCGCAGGATTCGTTTTGGAAATTTCAGCCGGTGCGGCGTCATGCGGAAAAGGTCCCATTTGCGGCAAACCTCCTTTGTCAGAAATCTCGATTGGTCGCTTTAATGATAATATAATGCATATCGCTCTTATTTTCCTTGCATTATTGCTCATTTTTCGCAAATAATTGCACGAAATTGATTTTAATTGAGGATTAAATGCAAGAGATTTCTATAGACGGGTTTGATATTGCATTGCTCGAAACACTTCAACAGGATGCAAATCTGACCAATTCCCAGCTCGCTGACATTATAAATCTGTCTCCTTCTCAGTGCTCACGACGCCGTACGGCGTTGGAGAATGCAGGGATCATTGAAGGTTATATGGCGCGGCTCAATCCGCAGAAACTCGGTTATGAATTTCAGGCGATTACACGGGTCAACCTGTCAACTCATAGTGAAGAAATTGCCCGCGCGTTTTCCGCATTCGTTGATCAGAACCCTGAAATTCATGCCGCTTATTCCGTTTCCGGAGATGCAGACTATGTTCTGCTTATCCGAACCCAGAATCTTCAGAAATTTGCCGATCTCGTTCATGGCAAACTCCTTCCCTTCGCGCATGTCGCCCAGGTCAGATCTGAAATCGTACTCATTTCCCTAAAAGAAAACGGAGGACTATCCCTAAATCATAAGCCGGAATAAATGTGCCGGAAAAAATAATCTTGCCATCCCTCATCCGATTGGCGAATGGGATCGTAAACACTTCATCGAACAGTTACTTTGTGCTCTACACCGACCTCAAACACCCAATGACGAACTTGGGAATTAGCATCCATTATGCTATCGATCCCCCCAATTCTTAAAACCCTCGATTAAGATTGCTCCACATGACGACAAATGAACCCGATGCCCAAAACCTGCCCCTCCCCTCGCAGGAAGAAGTCGAAGATGCTTTCCGAACAATAATCCGTGCAACCGGCGAAGACCCGTCCCGGGATGGATTGCTGGAAACTCCCAAGCGGGCAGCCAATGCCTTTAAAGAATATTTTGCCGGTTATCAGAAAGATCCCGAGGCCATCTTACAAAAGACTTTTGAAGAGATAGAAGGCTACGATGAAATGGTGGTGTTGCGTGGCATACCGTTCGAAAGTCATTGTGAACATCACCTTGCACCGATCATCGGCCGGGCCTGGGTCGCCTATGTTCCTAACGGTCATGTCGTCGGCATATCGAAGCTGGCTCGGGTTGTTGATGCTTATGCCAAAAGACTTCAAATACAGGAAAAAATGACGGCGCAGATTGCCAATACCGTCAACAAGGTCCTCAATCCCCAGGGTGTGGGTGTCATTGTCAAGGCCGAGCACCATTGCATGACCACCCGCGGCATTCACAAACGGGGGACGGACATGGTGACCAGCCGCATGCTTGGATGCTTTCGCGACAACAGTATCACGCGCCAGGAATTTCTGTCGCTGGTTGACTAGAGATTCCAGTTCGTCCGGTGAAGCCGTTCGGTTATGGGTTGTTGCCGAGGATGGCCAGGATTTCGATTTGAAAGATACACCCCGGTTGCAACTCCGCCGAATGCGCGTGCCGGGCCGGCCGGGAGGCCTCGTCGGGGTATAGCTCCAGCCAGTATTTGTTGACCAGGCCACGATCGGACTTGTCGGCAAAATAGAGGTCCATTTTCACAATATCCTGAGCATTGGCCCCGGCTTCAGCCAAAATCGATTTGAGATGGTCGAAAGCCAGAGCGATCTGCGCCTCCTTATCTGCGGGGAAAGTCCCGGTATTCGGATCGATTCCGGAAATGGCTGAACTCGCAAGAACATTATGATGAATTGCCGCCGCCGGAATAGGATTTTTGTGATGGGGAACATTTGTCGGGGAGAGAGAGCGGACCATCAGGCACCCCCTTTCTTATGAACGATGGGGTTGCTCAGCTGACCCAATGGATCGATCTTTATGCTTATCGTGCCGGTCTCCTCACCGATCAGCAAACTCTTGTGTCCCCGGGGGAACCGCCCCACACCTTTTCCCGTGGTTCCAAATGAAATCAAGTCTCCGGCTTCAAGTGTAAAATAACGGCTTGCTTCGGCAACGCATTCCTCGACGGAAAATCTGTAATTTCCTGTATGATCCCGGGTGAACTCTTCGCCATCGAGGGTTCCAACCACCGTCAGATCATTTGGGTTCGCAATTTCGTCGCGGGTCACGATCCATGGACCCATCGGGCCGAAGGTATCGGTCCCCTTGGATCTTGTATGATAGACGTAGTAGGCGTCAGTATCATCGGGTCCGTTCAAATTACGCCAGGTGTAAAATTCAGGACGTGCGAGATCACTGTCATAAGTCACGGCAATACTGTCCTTCTGGAATTTCAGACCGTGGGATGTCACATCGTTATGAATAACGTAGCCGAAAATTTTTTCCGGAACCTCATCAACCTCAATATGCTTGCAGCGACTACCGATTACAGCGCAGATCTCCGGTTCGGGAATAACGGCCCCCCAGTCAGGATCGACGACAATTGGCTTGTTGTGCCCCTGCAAAGCCGAGGGCGGTTTCATAAAAAAATTCGGCACACCCGGATCACGGTGCGCTTTCTTCATCAGTTCCTTGTTGTTAAACGCGACGCCGAGAATTTTTGAGGGATCAGGCAGAGGTGGCGCCCAATCCACGGTTTCTGCCTCAATCCCCTGAACGCTGTCGACAACTTCACCCACTTGGTGAACCAATTCCGGTTCTGCAGCCGATCTGCGAACGAGTTCCAGAACGGAATTGATCGTCGCCAGTCCCGCCGCTTGGCAGACTTGAGCAAGCCGTCTTGCGCGGCCATCGCTGCCGCCGACAATGGCTACAGGCTGGCTTTCTTCATACATCGTACCAAATTTCATAGCGCTACCAATTTTCCAAAAAGTCTTCGAGTGTTACGGGATCGGCATCCAGGAGCGGCTCCTTGACATCGACGTTTTCAAACGGCGTTGCTTCAAAAAACCATTTTCTCGGCGCCGGGAAACCCCAGAGCTGGGATCGCTTGGTGTTGGTCAAATCCCATCGCTTGGGCTCCTGGTTTATGTCAATAAAGTTGTAGTGACAGGTAAAGATCTCAACACGATGATCGTCGGGGTCACGGAAATAAATGAAAAACGCGTTGCCGATCCCGTGACGACCGGGGGAACGATCCATGGATCCGGCCAGATCGAGGGAGCCCATGACATCGGCGGCGTGTATGACGTTGGCGACCTCGGGCGTGTGATAGGCGAAGTGGTGCAAACGGGGTCCGGGCCCGGATCCCATCACCAGGTCCTGGGTATTGTTCTTGCGCTTCAGCCAGACGCCCCACATTTCTTCCGTGCCATCCTTGGCTGTATATTCTGCCAGGCGGAATCCCAGATCATTGTACCAGGCATATCCGGCGGCCACATCGTGAGCCGTAACCTGAACATGGTCCAAATAGGCGAGCTTGCCGCCCGCATGCGTATGGAAGCGCTGCAAGCGCGCTTCGCTCTGATCCATGGTTGCGCAAAATTCAATGGGTACACCGATGCCATCGTGCAATTGCAGCGTTAATCCCTGGTGCGGCCTTTCGACAAAAACAGCCTCCTGTCCGTTGGCATTGAACGTATCATGGGCACGCTTGATATCTTCATCGCTGAACATTCTGTAGCCGATACGCTGACACACACCCTTGCCCTCGTCTTCGGTCTTCTCGAAGACAAGCGAATGGTGAGAAGTTTCGTCAATGGCCCGCAGAAAAAGCCTTTCCGAATCCTGTCCTGTGACTTCCAGACCGAGA
>JANQOC010000705.1 GCA_028279265.1 Hyphomicrobiales bacterium | reverse complement strand
TGGGCCCAGTCAAACCGGTAATCGACAACACCAGTAGGTGATTGCGTATACCGACCCTTCCATCTGCGCGACGAAAACCCTGAAAATAATCTCCTCGCTCGGTCATTCGGCCGCCGCATTAAGCTTAGCTGCCTTCTGGCGTTTCCAGTCGGAGTAAATCGGCCAGGCGAGGGCGGCGATGGAAATGGCAAGAAATGATGCCGCAAAGGGGCGAGTGAACAGGGGTTCAATACTACCATCTGTGGACATCAGTCCGGAACGGAGCTGTGCTTCGGCAATTGGGGATAGCACAAAACCAATAACGAACGGTCCGAGCGGCATTTTCGTTCGTTCCATAATGAAACCGACCACACCGAAAAGCAGCATGATCCAGACATCCCAAAAGCTGTTGCCGACGGCGAACACGCCGATGACGCAAAACATAAGGATGGCTGCAAGTAGATAGGCGCGAGGAACATAAAGCACTTTGGCGATATGGACGACGGCGAACATCATGATGCCGAACATGATAATATTGCCAAGCAAATAGGCCGTGATAACACCATAGGCGATTTCCGGATTGGTGGTGAACAGTAGCGGGCCCGGTTCAAGATTGTGAATAATCAAAGCCCCAATCAAGATGGCATCGACAACGGATCCGGGAATACCCATGGTAATCAGCGGCACCAATGCCCCGCCAATCGATGCATTGTTGGCTGTTTCCGCAGCAATGACACCGGGCTCGTGACCTGTGCCAAACTTTTCTGGTGTTTTTGAAGAGTTTTTTGCGGCCGAATAAGACAACATCGCCGCGATATTGGCTCCGATCCCCGGTAAAATGCCGACCCAGGTACCTATGACAGCAGAACGGAAGAAGTTGACAATATATTTTCTGATGTCGCTGAACGATAACCACATACCGGCCCGGCCTACATTGACGGAAGGAGGCCGCGCATCAATCATTATGATGTCTTTGAAAATCTGACTGACCGCGAAAGCCCCAATCAAAACCGGCATGAGTTTCAATCCGCTTTCGAGGGCTTCTATGCCAAAGGTTAGTCGCATCTGACCGATTGAGGGATCGACGCCCGGGAGATGTACCATCATGCCGAGACAGGCCGCGATCAATCCCTTGATCATGGACCCCTGACTTAAGCTTGCCAACATGACAAGAGCCATCAGTACCATTGTGAAGTACTCCCAGGGACCGAATGTCAATGCCAGTCTTGCAAGAGGCGGAGAGAGAAGTGCCAAAAATATAAAAGAAATGATTCCGCCGACAAATGAAGAGGTGATGCCCAGGCCCAAGGCGCGCTCGGATTTGCCAGCCTGCGACATGGGATAGCCGTCGAAAGTTGTCATGATTGACGCCGGCGTCCCCGGCATCCGCAACAATGTTGCCGCGATTTGACTGCCGGATATGCCTCCAACATACATGGCGACCAGAAGGGTGATGGCGTTCACGCTCTCCATGAAGAATGTGAGGGGCAAGGTGAGTGTGATCAACATGGTCGTTGTCAGGCCCGGAATTGAACCGATCACAATTCCAGAAACAACGCCGATGAAAACCAATGTCATTGGCCAGGGTTGAAACAGATAGACGAGTGAATCGACAAAGGGTTCCATTCAATCTCTCCGTTCAAGGCAGATCGATGTAAAACATTTTGGTGAAAAGCAAAAAGCTGGAGACCGTTACGATCACTGAGAAAGCGATGACCCAAGGCAGCTGCTTTAGGCTTCGATGGGTCAATAAATATCCCACGCCTGTGAGATAGATGATACCAGCTGGTATGAAGGTGAGAATGCCGAAATCCAGTACCCCGATAAAGGCGACTGTTAGCATAAAAACGCCGACAGAAATCCATGGATGCGGAACGACCTCAGGATTAGGATCGGTTTTGGCCTCGAATGTTTTTAGTCGCGGTATCGCGCGCGCCAACATGATGAGGCATAAAAAAGACATTACCACGGCCAATCCCTGGGGCAGAGCCGCTGAACCCAAGGGCTCGTATTCCGGTTCGGGTAAACTCAGGGAAGCAACGTAGACAATTATACTGAAAATAATGAGCCCGATTGCCAGGGCGATCTCGTATTTGGGATTCACCTGATTTTGCATAACCAGACCTCGAATAAAGTCCTGCCATATTGATAGTGATATGGCAGGACTGAAGAGTGAAAATTACTTTTTCTTTTTCTGAATGTTGTGCTTGGAAACGACTTGTTTCAGATTTGCCAGCACCTTGAGAGAATCCTCCATGGCAGCAGGCCCATCCGTCCAATAGGGATCAAGCGAATTATTGTTGAACCAAGTGCTGAGTTCTTCACTCATGATGGCCTGTTTTAGTACGCTAGCGATTTTTGCCTTCGCTTCCTTGTCCATATTTTTAGGACCGAGCCACCAGTTGGGATTCGCCCAAGTTACGTTGTAACCAAGCTCTTTTGCCGTTGGAATATCGGGGATAGATTTGATGCGGTTAGGTCCAAAAAACACCAAAGCCTTAATTCCATTTGGTTTGAACTTGAGATAACCCTGAGCTGAAAACAGAGCAATGTCCGCATTTTTTCCCAGTAATTTTGCCAGTCGGTCTGCACCGCCTCCAGAGCCGATATATTTGGTCTGGAAACCAGCTTCCGCAGCAAGCTGAACGCCTACAAGGTGGGGTATCGTGCCAATACCAACCGCTTCTACGAGGCTGCGGGGTTGGGATTTCAAATGGGCAACCAGGTCTTTCAAATTGTCGAATGGGGCATCCTTGCGTACCGTCCAGACCGGACTTCCGCCGCCCAGATAGCCGATAGACGTAAATTGTTCCGGGTGGATTTTGTTAACGCTCATGGCGTTGGTTATCAGCATCTGATGATGCCAATGTAGGATTGTGTGACCGTCAGGTTTTGCTCCTAGTACGGAACGGGCGGCGTTCGCGGCTGCCGCACCGGGCTTGTTCACGATGACCAGGGGCTGCGGCAGAAGATTTTTCTCTTTTACATACTTGGCGACCAATCGAGCAACCGTATCGGTACGGCCACCTGGTTTGAATCCGACGAAAACCCTTATTGGCTTTGTTGGAAATTCCGCTTTTGCTTGTCCCGTGGAGAGAATGCCGACCTCAGGAGTGAACGCAAGCGCGGTCGCAAATCCAGCAGCTAACAAAGAAACTTTTTTAGTAAAGTGCATCAACGTCTCCCTTTGATAATGAAATTTTCTGTCCCAAGCGGGGGACCTATTCATTATTTCTTATATTGCTATTCGACTTCGCTACCACGATTGCCGTATCGAATCAACTATTTTAGAACTTTAGTTCTATATTATGGAACTATGTGGGGGATTCTTTTGTCTCTATATAGCCGATTTTGCGGGAGATTGATCGTGCGGCCGTCAGAAGCTTGGGTGCCCAGTCAATCAGGGTATCCTTGGACACCCTGAAAACAAGAGTGGATATGCTAATCGCTCCGACGGGTACGCCTCTGAAATCGAAAATGGGAGCGGCAATACAGCGGACCTCGTCACGAAATTCCCGGTCGTCAATTCCGTAACCGTATCTCCGTGTTTCCTCAAGACGGGCGAGAAACGTTTCCGAATCGAGTATTGTGAGTTCGGTCATTTTTTCGTATTTGATTGCCCGTGCAATCTCTTGCCTTTCCTGTTCGGGGAGAAAAGCCGTCAATGCTTTTCCCAGTCCAGTACAATAGACCGGTGCACGGGCTCCAAGCGTGGCCACTGCTCTGATAGGCTTAAAACTCTCAACCCGGTTCATGTAAATGATATCCGTGTCGTCGCGAATAGCGAGATTGATGTTTTCTCCGGTGTCGGCATTCAACTTCTGCATTTCTTCAAGAGCCAAGTCACGCAGATCGAACTCTCGCCAGATATGGGCGGCCCACTCCATGATCCGCATTCCAAGTCGATAGGTTTTGGAGTGTTCGTCAAAGTGTACTAATCCTTCGCTGGAGAGGATTGAGAGCAAACGATGGACCGTGCTTTTCGAGAGTTTTGTCTGGTCAACGATATCCTTATAGCGTAGCCCACCCGCGGACTTTCCAAGTGCTTCCAATAGCTGGACACTCTTGGAAAGAATTGAGCTATGGGGTGAATTCGACACCATTTCGAATCCTTTTCTTTGTTGACCGATATCCGGTTTTCTGTGATATTTTATAATATAACAATTTAGTTTTGCAATATGGAACTGCTACTAATTTAATGAGAATGGGTGATGGTAAACGCAGCGCGACCGAATATCCTTTGGTTTTGTGCCGATCAAATGCGGTTTGACACGATAGCGGCTCTTGGTAACACGCATATCCATACTCCAAATATCGACCGGCTGATTGGTCGAGGTGTCGCATTCAAGAGGTGTTACGCTCAAAACCAGCTCTGCACGCCCAGCAGAGCCAGTTTTCTCACCGGGCGATATCCGGCGGCGCATCAGGTCTACCGCAACGGCAATGCTTATTTTCCAAATAGCGAAGTTCTTATTACAAAAATACTAGCGGATTCAGGATATGAATGCGGACTGATTGGCAAACTTCATTTGTCCTCCGCTTCAAAGCTGGAAGAACGGCCTGATGATGGTTACCAATATTTTGCTTGGTGCCAAAACCCGGGCTGGGAGAAAGTTCCGGGTTCCAATGCCTATTGGAATTGGCTGAGAGACAAAAAAAATATTGATCCCGAAAATTTATTCGACAAGACCCCTTCCTATTTGAATCGTGGCGTTCCTGCGGAATTCCATCAAATGGCCTGGTGTGCAGATATGGCGATAGAATTTATGGAAAAGAGCCGGGACAGGCCATGGCTTTTAAGCATCAATCCTTTCGATCCTCATCCGCCGTTCGATCCACCGCCCGAATACTTAGAAAAATATGACCCTGAGCGGCTTCCTCCGCCCCTCTTTCGGGAAAGCGACATAACGGAGCAGAAAAAATTTGCAAATGTTCGCAATCAGAAATCGGAAGCGGTCAATCCCGTTCTAACCGAGGAAGAGCGCATAATATACGCGCCAAGCCCTGGAGACGAACGCGGGGCACGACCGCCGGAACGGTTTGACGGTCTGGCGGTCAAAGCAGCCTACTATGCGATGATCGAAAATCTCGATCACCAGTTCGGCCGTATCCTTGACTATCTGCAAGCAAACAATCTGAACCGCAATACGATTATCATATTTACAAGCGATCATGGAGAACTTCTCGGGGATCACGGGCTGATTTATAAAGGATGCCGGTTTTTTGAAGGATTGATTCATGTTCCTTTGATTATTTCATGGGCCGGAAACTATCTTGAAAACCGGCACTCCATGGCGCTGGTCGAAACCATAGATATAGCCCCCACGCTTTTACAGGCCACCGGTTTAGACATCCCCTATTTTATTCAGGGTCGCTCGCTGCATGATTTGCTCACGGGCAAAGGCGATCTCGATCGACACAAAGAAATTGTTGTTACGGATTTCAACGATTCTCTCGGTACCAGCACCGTTGACCACTATACCCAGGCCTCAATGACATTTGATGGTCGCTATAAGCTTGCAGTGTACCATTCCCACCCCGGACTCGGAGAATTGTACGATTTGGAAGCTGACCCCGGAGAATTTACTAATTTATGGAACGACGCCGCCCATGCCAGTTTAAAGCAGCGGTTTATCGCCCGCCATCTGGACCGGATGATGGGGACCATCCCTCCCGGAATTGAGAGGATATCCCGCGCATGAGTGAATTTCGATTACGGCCGGATCAGCTCCGGAGTCACCGATGGTTCGGGGTGGACGACATGCGTTCCTTCCTACATCGACAGCGGGTGCAGCAAATGGGATTTGAACGGGATGAGTTTATCGGCAGGCCCGTTATTGGCATCGTCAATACGTGGAGTGAACTGTCTACTTGCCACATTCATCTTCGCGAACGGGCGCATTCAGTAAAACGCGGCGTTTTGCAGGCCGGGGGTTTCCCTGCAGAACTGCCAGCACTGTCTGTCAGCGAACCTCTCGTGAAACCGACGACAATGCTGTACCGAAATCTGCTTGCACTTGAAGTCGAAGAACTCATTCGCAGCCACCCGGTCGATGGTGTTGTACTTATGGGAGGATGCGATAAAAGTACACCCGGGCTGATCATGGGCGCTCTTTCCGCTGATGTACCGGCTATTTTCTTTCCAGCCGGTGCGATGTCCAATGGTGAATTTCGAGGACAAAAAATCGGCGCGGGAACCCACACTCGCAAATTCTGGGACGATAAAAAAGCCGGATTACTCGATGAACATGCCTGGGTCGAACTGGAAACTGAAATGACCCGTTCGATTGGAACCTGCAATACCATGGGCACGGCTTCGACCATGACCAGTATCGCCGATGCAATGGGTCTCACGATAACTGGTGGTTCATCTGTTCTTGCGTTTCAATCCGCCCATTCCCGTCTGGCCCAAAAATCCGGATCCCGCATCGTCGATATGGTTTGGGAAGATTTAAAAATTTCCAGATTGGTCACAACGGAATCGGTGCGCAACGGAATAGTGACCAATATGGCCCTGGGGGGCTCGACCAACGCCGCTATTCACCTCATCGCTATGGCCGGTCGAAACAATATTGAAATCGGGCTCAAGGATTTAGACGAAGTTTCAAGTAAAGTGCCTGTTCTCGCTAATCTTCTGCCGTCGGGAGCTCATTTGATGGAAGATTTCGCCAAAGCCGGCGGCTTACGCGGATTGCTAACACGGCTGAAAGATGTGCTCGATCTTTCCTGCCTGACCGTCAGCGGCCGAACTCTCGGACAGGAAATTGATCAGAGCGAAATCTATGATCCGGATGTGATCAGACCCTGGGAAAAT
>JANQOC010000702.1 GCA_028279265.1 Hyphomicrobiales bacterium | reverse complement strand
AGCGAGCCGGATTCTTGGTTCGGGACGCAGGTAGCGATTGATGAGGTAGGCTCTTTTCTCTTCCGACAGGTTGATCTGTTGTTCCGAATCCGGATCGTGCAGGATCAGCCCGAGGGCGGCGTCTCCGATCGTTCCGGAAACATAAATCTGATCCCCGGGCTTGGCGCCTTTGCGTGCGACAAACCCATTCTTTTTGATCCCTCCGAAGGCTGTAATCGATATTGTCAGGGGACCGGGTGTGCGCACCGTATCGCCTCCGATCAGATGGCATTTCGCCTCTTCCTGCAGGGCCTTCAGGCCGGAAGCAAATTCCCGGATCCATTCCGTCGGCAATTCTTCGGGAAGGGCTATGGCCAGGAGATAGGCCTCCGGCTCTGCTCCCTTGGCAGCGAGATCCGACAGATTAACGGCCAGAGCCTTCCAGCCGATGGCAGAAGGGGGATCATCGGCAAAGAAGTGAACGCCGGCAACGAGGCTGTCCTTGGTGATCGCATAGTCCCTATGGGAAGCCGGAACCCAGAGAGCGGCATCATCTGTCAGACCCAGCGCGATTTTCGATCCCTGGGCAAGGGGAGCAAAGATGGTGTCAATGATTTCTTTTTCACTCAGTGACGGCACAATGAGACCTTAACTCAAAAATCGTCGGCGAAACTTTTATCCCGGTGATCGCTTTGCAACCTATCCTTCAGGAGTTTCGTGCAGTTCCCCTGTCCGGGCATTGCGCGCCAGATTGTCGAGTACGCCATTGACGACCCGCGGTTCATCCCCCTCAAAGAAAGCGTGGGCCACATCTATGTACTCACTAATGACAACTTTTGCCGGAACATCATCCCGGTGCATGAGTTCATAAGTCGCGGAGCGGAGAATGGCGCGCAGAATGCTGTCGATCCGCACGAGGTGCCAGCCCTCCGCAAGCCTGGCATCAATAATCGGATCAATATCCCGCTGGGCCCGGACCACACCAATCAGAAGATCCTTGAAAAAGGCCTCATCCGCCTGGACCGGTTCTTCTTCGGTGTCCTGGTTCAACCGAAACTCGGAAAACTCGCTGATGACATCTTCCAGATTGGTCTGCGCCAGATCCATTTGATAAAGCGCCTGCACCGCCGCCAATCGTGCCCGCCGACGGCGCAGCTGCGCCGATTGTTTTTTCGATCCATCAGTCATTTCACGGCTCGGACGATCAGGGCTCCGGTTGTGGCTCGGCGCTGGTTCATTACGAATTATTCAGTTTAGCTGACAACGCCATCAGGGACAGGCAGGCTTGAGCGGCATCACCGCCTTTGTCGCGTTTGTCCGGATGGGCGCGCTCGATCGCCTGGTCTCGACTGTCCACGGTAAGAATACCATTGCCAACGGGTATGCCATGTTTCGTTGCCAGCTCCAAAAGAAAACGGGCTGATTGCTCGGCAACGATGTCATAGTGAGATGTCTCGCCGCGGATAACACAACCAAGTGCTATGCAGCCGGCATAAATTCCGGCCCCGTTATTGCCGGAAAACTTGTTGGCTTTTATCGCCAGTGCCAGAGCCGTTGGAATTTCAAGAGCGCCAGGAACCCTCTCTATACTGTATCCGATCCCCTGGCTTTCCAGGACCCGACCGGCGCCGGTTTCCAGGTGAGCGCAAATCTCCTGGTAATAGTCGGCGATCAGTATCAATATTTGAGGATTCACCATCGCACTCATCAATCAGGACTCGATTTTCCGGACTTCCTTAATGGTCAGACCATAAGCATCAAGGCCCACAACCCTAGGCAAAGGTGAATTGGTTATCAGGATCATATCCCTGACCCCCAGATCAAGCAGGATCTGTGCACCGATCCCGATCTCGATCAGCCTTCGTTCCTTTGCCGGTGCTTCGCCTTCAACGAGACCGAGTTTTGAAGAAACGGCATCGGGACGGACATCGCGAATAAGAACGACGACACCCCGTCCCTCATTACCGATCATTTCCATGGATTTCTGGACCAGGGATCGCTTGTGGCCCTTGGTCCCGATCCCGAGAATATCCGACAAGGCGGAGGCCGCATGCATACGGACCGGCACCGGTTCGCCATTGGTAATATCACCTTTAATGAGCGCGACATGCTCGGCCGGTTCGACGGTATTGGAATAGATTTTCAGCTTAAACTCGCCTCCAAAAACACTTTCAATAGTCGTTTCCTGTGTCATGGAAACGATACTATCGTGCTTTCTTCGATAGGCGATCAGGTCGGCTATTGTCCCTATCCTGAGCCCATGATGCTGAGCAAACGGGATAAGGTCATCCAGCCGCGCCATTGTCCCGTCATCATTCATGATCTCGCACACGACACCGGACGGATAAAGCCCGGCCAGGCGCGCAATATCTACTGCGGCTTCCGTATGACCGGCACGGACGAGGACGCCTCCTTCCCGTGCGATCAAGGGAAAAATATGTCCCGGTGAGACGATATCATCTGCGCCCCGGGACTGATCAACGGCCACGGCAATGGTCCGCGCCCGGTCATGGGCTGAGATCCCCGTGCTGATACCTTCCCGGGCCTCAATGGACACGGTAAAGGCGGTTTTCATACGCGCCCTGTTCTGCTGCGTCATGGGCTCCAGCCCCAGCTGCTGGACCCGTTGCGGGGTCAGCGCCAGGCAGATCAGCCCGCGCCCATGCTTGGCCATGAAATTGACCGCATCGGGAGTCGCCATCTGTGAGGGAATGATAAGATCCCCTTCATTTTCGCGATCTTCAGCATCGACGATAATAATCATCTTGCCATTTCTGGCATCTTCCAGAACTTCCTCGATGGAGGAAAACACGCTGTCGGGTTCGGTCTGAGTAACTACGGACAATTCTATCCCCAATTCACGGTTCACGTTTCGTCTCCGGCTTCATGGAGCCGGGCGACATATCTCGCCAGGAGGTCGACTTCAAGATTTACTCGATCTCCAATCATTTTGACACCCCAGTTCGTACATTTGAGGGTATGCGGGATGATATTAATTTCAAACTCATCGCCGGAGACGTCATTAATGGTTAATGAGGTGCCGTCAAGGGCAACGGATCCCTTCGGGGCGATAAACCGGCTAAGCTCCGGCGGCGATTTGAGCCTGAAACAGACGGATGTGCCGACTTCGTTACGCGACAGGATTTCGGCAACCCCATCGACATGTCCCGTTACCACATGCCCGCCAAGTTCCGAACCCAGCGTCAACGGTCTCTCCAAATTGATCTCAACGCCTTGGCGCCATGATCCGAGCTTGGTGCAGCGCAGGGTTTCTTCAGAAACATCGGCTGAGAACAGGCATTTCCCATCAGTTCCCGCTTCAACTGAAATCACGGTCAGACAACACCCATCACAGGCAATGGAAGCACCGATTTCGATTGTCTGCGATGGATAGTTACAGGCAATCCAATAGCACCCGGATTCGGACCGCTCCAATTTCCCCACGTCTGATATGAGTCCTGTAAACATGGATTATCCATCGACCCGACGAAAACGTCGCAATAGTGTTTCACCAATGTGCTGCTCGGTCATTTGGAAGCGCGGCGATTGCGTTAAACCGATCACGCCGCCGCTACCGAATGGAATTATTCCTTCGGCTCCAACGCGTTGCTGGCCCTGATAAATGACGATCTCATCCGCCAGTCCGGCTTTGCAAAAAGTCTCAGCCACCAAGGGGCCGCCCTCTACGAGAACCCGGCGCACATCACGGGTCAACAAATGGCCCGCAATGTCGTTAAGATCAAGCCCTTCGCCAGTTTTATTTTGGGCAACCCGGACAATATCGGCACCCTTTTCCCGCAGAATACGTTCCCGCTCCACCGGCGCGGCCGCAGAACAGAATATCCAGAGCGGATGCCGGGAGGCGGTCTTGACGAGGGACGAATTTTCAGAGATCCGCAATTGACTGTCCAGCACAACCCTGATGGGAGAACGATTTTCAAGACCCGGCAGGCGGCAAGTGAGGTTGGGGTCATCGTCCTGCACCGTCCGGCGGCCGACAAGAATGGCGTCGGCTTCGAGACGCATCAAATGGCCATGGGCGCGGGCGAGCTGGGGCGTAATCCAAACCGGTTTTCCCGTGCCCCGGGGAACCCGACCATCCTTTCCGACTGCCAGCTTGAGCTGAAAAAACGGGCGCTTGTTCTGAACCGCTTGAATATGACCCTGGACGGACCATTCCGCTTCTTTCCTGAGAGGCCCCTGCATCCGCGAAAATATGATCCCCGCCGCTTCAATTTGCTGCTGGCTTTGCACCGCAACCTCCGGGTTGGGGTCAAACCCGAGACTGACGACCCGGGCGATGCCGGCTTCTATGATGGCGTTGCTACAGGGAGGTGAGCGTCCCTGATGGGTGCAGGGATCCAGCGTCACATAGAGTGTCGCCCCATTGGTGTCGCCCGCGGCATTCACCAGGGCGGCCGCCTCCGCATGGGGGCGGCCTCCGGGCTGGGTCCAGCCAACTCCAACGATCTCTGATCCGGTCATTTGGGCACTGGTTCGTCCTTGCCTTTCCTGGACGATCACCGCGCCGACCGAAGGATTGGGGCCGGAATTTCCAAGTCCCCGTCGCGCCAACTTCAGGGCCAGGCGCAAATAGCGTTGGTCTCTGCTGTTTTGGTCACTGTCTGTCATGGACGCCTTCGGGAAACTCAACCCCACCGCCTGCGACTATATTATGAAATGGTTTGATTATGAAATGTCGTGAAAACGAAACAGCGGGCGGCGGCGGATAATCATTCATCTATTTTTTGAATATCCCGGGCCTGGACCTTAGACTGAGCCTTATCCGGATTGGCGAGTTCCCCAAGCAGTTCTTCAAAATCGCGAGCTTCCCGGAAATCCTTGTACACCGATGCGAACCGGACATAGGCCACATCATCGAGGGCCTTCAGACCATCCATGACCATTTCACCGAGAGTGCTGGCATCAACTTCGGCTTCGCCAGTGTTCTCAAGTCGACGGACAATTCCAGAGACCATGCGTTCGATCCGCTCGGACTCCACCGGCCGCTTGCGCATGGCGACCTGCACGGAACGAATGAGCTTGTCCCGATCAAAAGGGACCCGGCGGCCGCTGCGTTTGTGCACGGTCAATTCCCGGAGCTGAATACGTTCAAATGTCGTGAACCGGCCACCACAGTCATTGCAGCTTCGCCGACGCCGAATGGCCGTGTTGTCTTCTGAAGGACGGGAATCCTTGACCTGCGTGTTTTCACAACTGCAATAGGGACATCGCATGCCCGTCATCCTTACATTTTTCAGACCTGCCCTGTTATTCCTGATTAGGTCTTGATCAGGCGAAGTCCTGATTGCCGGGTTCAGTTTTCGTAGATCGGGAACTCCCGACAAAGCGCCAACACATTTTCCTTGATCTCTGCTTCGATCTGGCCATTGCCCTCCGCACCGTGTGCGACAACACCGTTCAGCACATCCAGGATCCATTCACCGATTTTCTGAAATTCTCCGACACCAAATCCGCGGGTGGTACCGGCCGGAGATCCAAGCCGGACGCCGGACGTAATCGTCGGTTTTTCCGGGTCAAACGGCACACCGTTTTTGTTGCACGTGATGTTGGCGCGACCAAGGGCCAGTTCCGCAACATTGCCGGTCAAACCCTTGGGGCGCAAATCGACAAGTATAAGATGCGTGTCGGTCCCGCCGGAGACCAAATCCAGACCACCCTGTTTCAAGGTCTCACCGAGGGCTCTGGCATTCTCTACAACCGACTGAGAATAGAGCTTGAAACCGGGATCCAGGGCTTCGCCAAATGCCACCGCCTTGCCCGCGATAACATGCATCAGTGGACCGCCCTGAATACCCGGGAATATTGCGGAATTGACTTTTTTGGCTATCGCTTCGTCATTGGTCAGTATCATTCCACCGCGTGGACCGCGCAGGGTCTTGTGTGTGGTTGTCGTGACCACATGGGCGTGTTGCATCGGACTCGGATGCACGCCGGCGGCAACAAGACCCGCAAAATGGGCCATGTCGACCATAAGCAAAGCGCCGACGGAATCTGCGATCTGACGAAACCTGGCGAAATCAATGACGCGCGGATAGGCGGAACCACCGGCTATAATCAATTTAGGTTTGTGGGAATCGGCAAGTTTCTCGACTTCATCGAAATCGATTTGCGCATCGTCCTTGCGGACACCGTATTGGACTGCGTTAAACCATTTACCCGACTGATTGGGCGCCGCGCCGTGGGTCAGGTGTCCTCCGGCAGCCAGGCTCATCCCCAAAATCGTGTCGCCGGGTTTCACAAGGGCCATCATGGCGCCCTGGTTGGCCTGGGACCCGGAACTTGGCTGAACATTAGCAAATCCGCACCCAAACAATCGCTTTGCACGCTCTATCGCCAGCTCTTCCGCCACATCGACATACTGGCATCCCCCATAATATCGGCGACCGGGATAGCCCTCGGCATATTTGTTTGTCAGAACAGATCCCACGGCTTCGAGCACGGCCTTGGATACAATGTTCTCTGAAGCTATGAGTTCAATTTCCTCTTTCTGGCGCTTGAGTTCATCCTTGAGGGCCTGGAACAATTCCGGATCTTTCTCTTCCACGGATTGAGAAAAGAATGGCGATGAACCGGAGGTTTGGGCATCAATGACAGACATTGAGGGACATCCTATTGGTTTGGCTGTTGTTGCTGACCAGAGACCTGGATCTTCGGGACCCTGCTCTATGATATTCTTTGTTTTGGATACTCTTGAACGCAGACTTTAACGGTTCTATCCGCATCCGACCGGGCTCAAATAGCACAGCTGCCCGATCTTCGCCAAGCCTGTTTGAACGACTTCTCAGTTATCCCGAGGGTACCCACCTGTTATCTGGGCAGATCAGGATATGCCCAGATCCCGCATTCGTTTTTTGAGTTTCTGCAGGGCAACAGCTTGCAGCTCGGTCTGAGGTGAATTGGCCGGCCCCATAATCGATACTTCCGTGCCGGAATTCGCATCAACGGCAATCACTTTGACGGCTGTCCCGACGCGGATGAACTCAAAATAGATTTCATTGCTCTTGCCGGCCATATCTCGGTCAATAATGGCATTAAGTAATTGTTATTAAGCGCTTTTAAGCCGCTTTCCCCAGGTCCATCTCAGACCAGAGAGCAACAAGGGCCTGTTCGAGATAGTCCATATCCGCGTCCGAATGAAGCGGGCTCGGGGTAATCCTTATGCGCTCCTCTCCCCGCGGCACCGTCGGATAGTTGATCGGCTGCAGATAAATACCGAATCGGCTCATCAGCTCATCCGTTAGATTTTTGCACAGGACCGGATCACCGACCATCACCGGCACGATATGGCTGGGATTGTCCATAACCGGCAATCCTGCGTTTTTTAGTCGCTGTTTTAGCGTCCGCGCCCGCTCCTGGTGTCTTTCCCGCTCCGAATTGCTGGTTTTCAGATGCCGAACGCTGGTGAGCGCTCCGGCAACGATAGCCGGCGCCAGCGATGTCGTGAAAATGAAACCGGGGGCATAAGAGGGAATACTGTCGACAACTTCAGCATCGGCGGCGATATAACCGCCCATGAGCCCAAAGCCCTTAGCCAGCGTTCCCTCGATAATATCTATTCGGTCTGCGAGATTTTCGCGTTCCGCTATGCCGCCGCCACGGGCACCATAGAGACCGACCGCATGGACCTCATCGAGATAAGTCAGAGCGTTATATTTATCGGCCAGATCGCAAATATCGGCTATCGGAGCAATGTCCCCATCCATGGAATAGACGGACTCGAAAGCAATAATTTTGGGAGCGTCGATATCCAGTTCCTGCAATTGCCCTTCAAGAACTTCTAAATCGTTGTGTTTCCAAACTCTTTTCGGTCCGCGGCCATGCCGGATCCCGTCGATCATCGACGCATGATTCAGTTCATCGGAAAAAATTGTCACGCCGGGAAGCAGTTTGGCAAGGGTTGCCAGTGTTGTGTCATTGGCTATGTAGCCCGAGGTAAACAGCAGAGCCCGCTCCTTGCCATGAAGGTCGGCAAGTTCTTCTTCGAGCTCGACATGATAATGGGTCGTACCTGAGATATTGCGTGTGCCTCCGGAACCGGCGCCGGCTTCGTCAATGGCCGCATGCATGGCCGCCAGAACTTTTTCGTTCTGCCCCATGCCCAGATAGTCATTGCTGCACCAGACCTTAATCTCACGGACTTCATCGGACAAATAGTGATTGGCCGCAGGAAAACTGCCGCAATGCCGACGAATATCCGCAAATTCGCGATATCGACCTTCTTCGTGCAGGGCAGCGATGGCCTCGGAAAATTGCTTCTTATAGTCCATCCGAATGGCTCTCTCTCGGTTGTATGTGTTCCGCGGTTACAAAGTATCTCGTATGTCTGATACCGTTTTCTTTTCCGACAAGTCATCGATTTAAGTGGGAAAAATCCCGGCACTAACCAGTTATAACGAGTACACCTGAAAAATGGCAATATTCCCGGCGCGAGATAAACCGTCGCAGGTTCATAATAATTTGATTTTTGTTAAAATCTCAGGCGTTTTCAGCCTGAATTCGCCGTTTCCCGGGATTAAGCAATAAGTTTCCTGGAATTAGGCAATAATCTTGAACCGAAGGAAACCCCGGATTAGTGCCTGGCTAGCCGTGCTTAGCACTAGTAAACGGCGGCTTGTTTACCAACTCCGTCCCGTCGATAGAGATCACGGCGAAAGTGCACCATCCCCTTGGGATCGGCCCAGGCCGTCATGTACACGAAATAAACCGGAACCGGCTTTTTCAGTCGAACATCCTGCCGTTTACCGGATTTTTCGAGACTGTCGGTGCGTTTTGATGACCAGTTTCCATTGTCTCTCAGCAGCCAGTTGACCAGGGTTTTCACATGTTTAACCCGCACGCACCCCGAACTCTGGGCCCGGTAATTGCGGCCAAAAAGACTTTTAGACGGCGTATCATGCATGTAGACGGAGTACTGATTGTGAAAATTGATTTTTACGAAACCCATGGAATTGTCGACCCAGGGATCCTGCCGATAACGATAGTTGTAAACGCTGGATGAGTTCCAGTTGATTTTCTTGGGATTAATTTTCCGGCCATCGGCATTGAAAGCATGAATCTTGTAAGTCGCCAGAATATCCTTGCCGCGCTTGGCAAGGCGCCGTGCCTTAGGCACCAGATCCTTGCGCACGATACTTGCCGGGATGGTCCAGTAGGGATTGAAATTGATTTCGTGGATTCGGCTTTTCAATACGGGCGTTCGTCGATCCACCTTGCCAACGACAGCCGCATGTCGGGTAACGACCGTATCCTTGTCCACAGCCTCAATTTGTGCCGCCGGAATATTGACCATGACATAGCGCCTTTTGGCACTGGCAGCGTGTGTCCGGAGACGGGAAAGATTGATGGTCAACTGCCGCAAACGGCTTTTTGCCGAAACATTAAGGGCGGCCAGCGTGACACGGTCGATTTTACCCGTGGGGGTCAGTCCGTGCCGGACCTGAAAATGCTTCACGGCCCGTTCCACATGGTAGTCGAAAGCCCGGCTTTGTGAACTGCCCTGACGCAAATCTCCGGTCAGCGCCAGTCGCCGGCGCAGCAGCACAACAGCATCATGTCGCGAGCCTGATTCGAGCTTTACCGAGGGGATTTTTTTCCAGCCGCCTTTGGAAGCGATTTTCTTATAGCGCTTGATCGCGGTTCGCATTGTCGAAATGTTTTTTTTGGAAATCGTCGGATATCCGCGTGCCGGATTGGCTTCCCATTCCCGCGCAGTCAACCGATCGAAGGGCTGATCCCATCTCGGGGTCGAAGAGGATTGGAACGAATTCCAGAACCCTGTATCCGCAGCAACGGGTGCCGTGTACGCTGTGCAAAGCGCAAATGAAATCACCACCAGGGAGCCCGCAAAAGATTTTAAATTCGACAATCTTACCACCGCTAATGCTCCTTCACAGCGACCGACCCCAGCCAAAACCCTCTCTGGCGTCATCTCTTCCATGCCTATGAATTTCATAGTCAGTTATGGTTAACAAATAACATAAATATGCAAATTGCCGAATTCAGAGGGCCAACCCGCACCTCTAAAATCGTTATTCGGGAATGAGCTCAAAGTAGAATAAGAGATTTGGCGCGGCAGATCTTCCGAAAAGTTGCCGAGTCCCAAAAATTGCAGAAATCTCGTGTTTTTTATATCACATCTTGGCTTGTGAATGCACAAACAGAGGGGCCTCAACCTGTCTAAAACAGGTATAAGGCAACCCTCTTAAGGAAAATCTGTGTGTTATTCGGAGTTTCTACAGACGGAACCGGATCTGATCCGCCCAGAATCTCTCGAGAAGGAACAGAGAAGAAGTCATCTGATCAAGTTTATCCTTGTCCAGACCTCCGACTTTCTCAACAGACAGAAGCTGACGTTCGTAAAGACCATCAACAATCCGGCAGACTTCCAGTCCGGCTTCCGTCAGGCTAACCCGAACGGAACGCCGGTCGCTGTCAGACCGCTCATGACGGATGAAGCCCAGATCGACCAGTTTCTTCAGATTGTAGGAAACGTTGGAACCGAGGTAGTAACCACGGGAACGGAGTTCTCCAGCGGTCAGTTCTGCCTCTCCGATATTGAATAACAGCAGTGCCTGAACACTGTTGATATCGGAACGTCCCAATCTCTCGAATTCGTCTTTGATCACATCGAGCAGCAGCCTGTGCAACAGCTCAATCATTTTCAAAGACTTCAAATAGCTCGCCTTGAGATCTTCGCTCTCAGTTGACGATCCACCCTTTACCATATCGAGGGCAACACTCATTACTCGCCTCGTTCGTTCTTATTTGTTCTAAGTTTAAGAACGCTCACATTAGGCGATCGACCCTAAGATCTGCTTAAGCGACAGGCTTAATTATTGGTAATTTTCGTATCAACTCTGCACAAAATGGCTCAAATCCGGCATTTTTTTCTGATTTTTCTGTAACGCGCCGGGTTCAGGCCGTTTTCTCTCGGATGGCATTGATGATGCCGGAAAAGTCTGTTTGGTCATGACCGGCATTGGCAAAAGCCTGATAAAGTTCGGTTGCCCGATCCCCAAGAGGCGTGCTCACTTTTCCTTTTTCCGCGGCTTCCTCAGCCAGTTTGAGATCCTTGAGCATCATTGCCGCCGTAAAACCGGCCTCATAATCGCGGTTCGCGGGTGAGGCTGGTACCGGTCCGGGCACAGGACAATAACTCGTCAATGACCAGCTCTGACCGGATGCGGTCGATGAAATCTCAAATAACTTATCATGAGACAAACCGACACTCTCGGCCAATACGAAAGCCTCGCACGTCCCGATCATGGATATCGCCAGGATAAGGTTGTTGCACATCTTGGCCGCCTGGCCGTTGCCGGCGCCTCCCGCATGGACAATGTTCTTACCCATTTTCTCCAGAACGGGCCGGGCCCGGGCAAAGGCGTCA
>JANQOC010000432.1 GCA_028279265.1 Hyphomicrobiales bacterium | reverse complement strand
GGATTGAGGCCATCAATGGCTTGGAACCCGAAATCAAGGCGTTGTCGGACGCGGAACTCCAAGCCAGAACCGACGAGTTTCGTAAGCAAATTGCTGATGGAACTTCCCTCGATGACCTGATTGTACCCGCCTTCGCCACGGTTCGTGAAGCCGCCTGCCGCACCCTGGGACAGCGTCATTTCGATGTTCAGCTAATGGGAGGCATGGTCCTTCACGAAGGCAAAATTGCGGAAATGAAAACCGGTGAAGGTAAAACACTGGTCGCGACCTTGCCCGTTTACCTGAATGCCCTTACCGGGCGCGGAGTCCATGTTGTCACGGTTAATGATTATCTTGCCAAGCGCGATGCCAACTGGATGGGTCAAATTTACGAATTCCTGGGATTGTCAGTCGGCTGCATTGTTCACGATTTGGAAGATGAAGATCGCAAGAAGCAGTATGAGTGCGACGTCACTTATGGGACCAACAACGAGTTTGGTTTTGACTATTTGCGCGACAATATGAAGTACAGCATCGATGAGATGGTGCAGAGAGAGCATTATTTTTCCATCGTTGACGAGGTCGACTCTATTCTGGTTGACGAAGCCCGCACGCCCCTGATCATCTCAGGTCCCATTGAGGACAAATCCGACCTTTACATATCGATAGATGCCATAATCCCGGAATTGGATCCGGAGCATTACGAGATCGATGAGAAGACAAGATCCGTTACCCTGACCGAAGCCGGTAACGAATTCCTCGAACAGCGACTGTCGGGCACGCCTCTACTGAAAGGCGATTCGATGTATGACGTCGAAAATGTCAGTCTCGTACACCATGTCAACCAGGCCCTCAAAGCGCACAAGGTTTTTTCACGCGACAAGGACTACATCGTCAAAAACGATCAGGTTGTCATCATCGATGAATTCACAGGCCGAATGATGGAAGGCCGGCGTTATTCGGAAGGACTTCACCAGGCGCTGGAAGCCAAGGAACATGTGACGATTCAACCGGAAAACCAGACCCTGGCCTCGATTACATTTCAGAACTATTTCCGGCTCTATGAAAAGCTGGCAGGCATGACTGGCACGGCTGCGACAGAAGCCGATGAGTTTATGGATATTTACGGCCTCGACGTTCTGGAGATTCCAACCAATGAGCCCGTTTCCCGCCTGGACGAAGACGACGAGGTCTATAGGACGGAAAAAGAGAAATATGACGCCATCATAAATCTGATCCGCGAATGCAAGGAAAAAGGTCAACCGGTATTGGTTGGAACGACCTCGATTGAAAAATCCGAAACGCTCGCTGAAATTCTTAAAAAGCTCAAGATCAAGCATCAGGTCCTGAACGCCCGGTATCATGAACAGGAAGCGGCAATTATCGCCCAGGCCGGCGTGCCGGGCGCCGTGACCATAGCGACCAACATGGCGGGTCGGGGAACCGATATTCAGCTGGGCGGCAATCTGGAAATGCGGATTGCCCAGGAGATCGACGAGGGAGCCGACGAAGCCGAGCGCGAGAAAAAAGTAAAGAAAATTTCGGAAGAAATCGAATCCCGGAAAAAAGATGCCATCGCTGCCGGTGGACTTTATGTCTTAGGAACGGAACGGCATGAGAGCCGGCGCATCGACAACCAGTTGCGTGGACGCTCCGGCCGCCAGGGTGACCCCGGTCATTCCAAGTTTTTCCTATCTCTGGAAGATGATCTGATGCGGATTTTTGGTTCCGACCGCATGGACTCCGTGTTGCAGAAACTGGGCCTTGAAGAGGGTGAAGCGATCATGCACCCCTGGATCAATAAGGCGCTGGAAAAAGCCCAGCAAAAAGTTGAGGCGCGAAATTTTGACATCCGTAAAAATCTGCTCAAATTCGACGATGTGATGAATGATCAGCGGAAAGTCATTTTCGAACAACGCATCGAGTTAATGAGCAACGAAGACGTCGGCGAAACCGTGACCGATATGCGTCATCAGGTGGTCGACGAACTTGTAGATACGAATATACCGGAAAAAGCATTCGCCGACGAATGGGAAACGGAAAAACTGAAAGAGTCGGTGTTTGAGATTTTTGGTCTCGACTTGCCTGTAGATGACTGGGCCAAGGAAGAAGGGATCGCCGATGAAGAAATTCATGAGCGATTAATCCAGGCAGTCGATGCCAAGGCGGCCAAGAAGGCCGTTGAAATTACACCTGACATCATGCGTCATATTGAAAAGGCTGTACTCCTGGAAACCCTTGATCAGTTGTGGCGTGAACATCTCG
>JANQOC010000644.1 GCA_028279265.1 Hyphomicrobiales bacterium | reverse complement strand
CGATGAAAATCGTCAGTCACGACATATTGTCCTCTAAACTTCGGGAGTCCCTTAAATCTCTGGAATCCTTTAAAACTCGGGTGTCCTCAAAATGTAATTCAGTACATTATGGAGCCAAGTTCACACCTGTCCAAGCCGCTGGGAGAATTCCTAGCATACTTGAAACAAATTGTCTTTTATCGCACCGGGGAAGTGTTGAACAGATCAACCGGGGGTGTAATCCGCACTATTTGCGTTCAATTTCCGCAATTGCCGATTCTTCGTGGGATTTTTTTTCCAGTGTCAGATCGCGGATCGCATCTTTTTGCTGTTCCGGCGTCATCGCGTCCTGGGCAACCTTTTTGATGCCAGACAAGGTCGGAAAATTCTTGTTCGCCAGACTGCCGCAACCCGCAAGCAGCAACACGGTGCAGACGAGCAACACAGTCTGGACTGTCTTCAAGTATTCCTTAATCATGCGGTCAGATTGCCCCGATAAATCCCCTATATTTCTTGCGATTTTTTTTGTGTTAAGTAATATTCGCAAGAAAGATTCTCTTTCACCATAGTTTATGTTGATTCACTTAAGTAAAACAAGAAAAAATCCGCGTTCCAATTATAAAACCCAAGAAATAAGGCTTGAATTTGTTGGGTAGAAAAAAAACATATCCGGGACCTCAACCTTATTGAAATACGGCTGAAAAAATGACCAGTTCCAGAACCCGAGACAATTCGACCGACAAGACTCAGGACGAATTACGAGACAATTTGCCCTATCCCATCAGCGACCCGGAAGCGCTGAGCCAAAATCTTGTCCGACTCTTCGAAGAAGGGCAAAAGGTGGTCGGTGCTTTTATGCGCAAACCGGACAGCCAGTCGGGGCCTTATAGTGCCGTCAGCGAGATGGGTCAGGCTACCAAGGTTCTGGGCGAGGTCCTTCAGGTCTGGATGCAGGAACCGGCCAAGGTGTCGGAAACCCAGAACCAGCTGATGCAGAATTATGCTGATTTGTGGAGCCGCTCCATCCAGCAGATGATGGGTCAGGACGTGGACCCGGTGGTCGAGGCTCAACCGGGCGACTCCCGGTTCAAGGACCCGGACTGGGATCAGATACCCTATTTCAATTTTCTCAAACAGGCTTACCTGCTTACCGCGCACTGGGCTGAAAAAATCGTGCAGGACTCCGAAGGCGTCGACGAAGCGACCCGCCAGAAGGCGGAGTTTTATCTGGAACAGATTTCCAGCGCCGTTTCACCTTCGAATTTTCCGTTCACCAATCCGGAGGTTTTGCGCGAAACTTTTGCTTCCAACGGCGAAAATCTTGTCCGCGGCATGGATAATTTCAAATATGACCTTGAGCGTTCGGACGAGTTGTTCAAGATCAGTCAAACCGACATTGACGCGTTTCGTGTTGGTGAAAATCTCGCGGTAACGCCCGGCCAGGTCGTATTTCAGAATGACATAATCCAGCTCATTCAATATGCACCGACGACCAAGGAGGTTTACGAGGTTCCCCTTCTCATCGTACCGCCATGGATCAACAAATATTATATTCTCGATCTGGTGCCGCAGAAATCCTTCATCAAATGGGCGGTTGCTCAAGGCTTTACGGTGTTCGTCATTTCCTGGGTCAACCCGGATGCGGAACTGGCCGAGAAAACATTTGAAGATTATATGAGTGAGGGCGTAAAGGCCGCGACGGGAGCGGTCTGCAAGGCCACGGGTGTGAAAAAAATCAATGCCCTCGGTTACTGTGTCGGTGGCACACTGCTGGCCACGACACTTGCCCAGATGGCCGCGGAAAATGACAAGCGCATCAAGTCAGCGACGTTTTTGACAACCCAGGTCGATTTCTCCAAAGCCGGAGACCTGCTTGTGTTCATCGACGACCAGCAGCTTAAAATGGTTGAGGATCTGATGCAGGAACACGGGTTTCTTGACGGATCCCGCATGGCGTCCGTGTTTAATTTCCTCCGCCCCAGGGACCTGATCTGGCCCTATGTCATCAACAATTACCTGCTCGGCAAAAAGCCGTTCCCCTTCGATTTGCTGTACTGGAACCAGGATTCCACGCGCATGCCCGCCGCCAACCATTCCTTCTACCTGCGGGAGTTTTACGAGCAGAACAATCTGGCCGAGGGCAAACTTCGTATCGACGGCAAGAAACTTGACCTGTCTGAAGTGAAGATCCCCATTTATGATCTCGCAACGAAGGAAGACCATATCGCCCCGGCGGAGTCGGTCTATATCGGCGCTAAAATGTTTGGCGGTCCGGTCAAATATGTTCTTTCCGGTTCCGGACACATTGCCGGTGTCGTCAATCCGCCGGAGAAAAAGAAGTACCAGTTCTGGACCAACAAGAAATTTCCCGATGGCTATGAAGAATGGTTCGAGACCGCGAAGGAATCCCAGGGCTCCTGGTGGCCGGACTGGCAAAAATGGCTGTCGCGGAAGTCGGGCAAGAAAATCGATCCGCGAAAACCCGGCGATGGTCCGCTGAAGCCAATTGAACCCGCGCCCGGTAGCTACGTTCAGGCCTCTTCCTGAGCTTGCACCGGCACCGGTCAGGACAACACGCCCCGGCTGGCGCTCAATCCAGACATCGAATCCGCTAAATTGAAATTGGCGTGACAAGCCCGGCGTGCCGCTGCCGAACCGGAAATCGCGCCAAACCGATGAGCGGAATTACGCGATGTCGGTTACGCAGATAAAAATGGTCATGGGAACAGGCACTGCTGTTCCAACCCCTGGGTCTCGGTCAGATCCATCATGACATTGAAATTCTGGATGGCCTGACCGGCGGAACCTTTGACCAGATTATCGAGGGTGGCGATGATGATGGCGCGACCGGGAATTCGATCCTCAAAGACATTGATCAGACAATAGTTGGAGCCGCGCACATGCTGGGTCGCGGGAATGACACCTTCGGGCAAGACCTCAATGAAAGGCTCCGAGGCATACCGGCTTTCCAGGGCTGCACGCAGATCCGCAGCAGTTTTATTTGCCGCGAGGCGAACATAGCATGTGACCAGCTCGCCGCGGCTCATGGGGATGAGATGCGGCGTGAAGTTGACGGTAACCTCACCTCCATGGGCTTTGGAAATCTCCTGCTCGATCTCCGGTGCATGGCGATGAGCCCCAATTGCATAGGGAGAAAGCCCCTCCCCTGCTTCAGAAAATAGCGTGCCCTGTTTCAATCCCCGGCCGGCACCGGACACACCGGATTTGGCATCGACAATCAGATCTTCCGCTTCCACAAGACCGGCACTGACAACCGGAAGCAGCGCCATCAGTGTCGCCGTCGGATAGCAACCGGGACAGGCCACGAGACGGGCGCCGGACAGTTGCGCGCGATAGAATTCCGTCAGCCCGTAAACCGCCGTTTCCAGAAGGTCTGCAGCCAGGTGCGGGCGTCCGTACCATTGCTCATAAGTCCCGGTATCGCGAATACGGAAATCTGCCGACATGTCCACGACTTTTAGCCTTTCCGGCAATTTGGCAATGATGTCCTGGGCGGTTCCATGGGGCAGGCCGCAGAAAACCACATCCACCGCTTCCCAGTTTACATCGTCAACATCGACGAGATCCGGCAGCTTGATCCGGCCGAGATGAGGGAAAACATCCGCCATGGGCTTGCCCGCATGGGTTTTAGCGGCAAGGCTTGCGATTTCAATATTTGGATGATTGATGGCCAGACGCACGAGGTCGGCACCGGTATATCCCGAAGCGCCGATGACGGCGACACGGACCTTTCCCGTAGAGTTATCTATACTGGATTCGGGCATTTTCTTATCTCAGAAGTAATGTCTTTGAAGGCTAGTCTCGAATGGCCTGCCAAAGAACAACATAACGAACGTATGCCCGGGTGCCGAAGCCCCCAGGCATTATCAGTATTGAACAGCTGCGAAAAAAGATGCCGCAGACTAACGTTTCGAAAACTGGAAACTTTTGCGCGCTTTGGCCCGGCCGAATTTCTTGCGCTCGACCCGTCGCGAGTCGCGCGTAAGAAAACCACCTTTCTTGAGAACGCTGCGCAGTTCCGGCTCGTAGTGCGTCAGAGCCTTGGATATGCCATGGCGCACGGCGCCCGCCTGTCCCGAAAGCCCGCCACCGCTGACGGTCGCTACGACGTCGTACTGATCCTTACGATCGGCGGCAACAATCGGTTGCTGCAAAATCATTCGCAGAACGGGACGTGCGAAATAGTCTTCCTGGCTTTTGCCATTCACGATAATTTTTCCCGCACCGGGTTTCACCCAGACCCGGGCAATGGCGTCTTTTCGCTTGCCGGTCGCATAGGCGCGACCGTGATCATCGAGCTTCTGTTCATAGACACGAGCGGCAACGGCGTCTTCCTGTCCGGCCATCTCACCTAAATCTTCGAGTGTTTTTGTTTCTTCTTCAGCCATGATCCTCAGGCGCTCCGTGCGTTCTTGCTATTCAGGGCAGCGACATCCAGCAGTTCCGGTTTTTGCGCCTCATGGGGATGTTCATCGCCCGCATAAACTTTGAGATGGGAGAACTGCTGTCGCGACAGCGGCCCGCCCGGCAGCATGCGTTCCACCGCCTTCAGGAGGATCCGCTCCGGATGTTTGCCTTCCATGATCTGGCGCGCATTGCGGGACTTGATTCCTCCGGGATGGCCTGTATGCCAGTGGTACTTCTTACCTTCGTACTTGTTACCGGTAAGCACGACCTTGTCGGCATTGATGACCACGACATTGTCGCCGCAATCCACATGGGGGGTGAATTGGGGTTTGTGCTTGCCCCGCAATCTCTGGGCGATGATCGCTGCCAGGCGTCCGACGATAAGGCCGTCCGCGTCGATCAGTATCCACTTTTTATCGCCTTCGCCGGGCTTGGCGTTATAGGTTTTCATGAGAATACCTTGTATCTATCAATTATCTGATTTAATTCGGTTTTTGAAGCCGCCGGTTCCGGCGTTCTCCGTAATTCGGCTGCCTATTTAGCGGTCTTCCCCTCCATTGTCAACAACGAACTGAATTATTTATTCAAAATCAGCACGTTAGGAATGTGGTATTAAAATACCTACCAATCTGTGCTTATCGTAAGAAGTCCCAATCTATCCATCAACCCCTGCTGGCGCTGAGTGCCGGACAATGGCAATCGGTCCTTAAAATCAATGGAGTCTTGCAAAATCTGTGCGCGTCGTTTCTAACATAGATTGGGACGGTGTGGATGAAACGTTTGCAAATAAACGACCTATCCCACCGGGAGGAAAATGCGAAACGGCAACCATGAGCCACGACACCTACAGTGACGGAACCCTCACAGACATTCTGACATCAGTGAAATCTGTCGCAATGGTCGGTGCCAGCGCCAATACGGTAAGGCCGAGCTATTTTGTGCTCAGATACCTGATCGATAAGGGTTATCAGGTCTTCCCGGTCAATCCGGGATTGGCCGGCAAGGAAATTCTCGGCAGACCGGTTTACGCCTCGCTCTCCGACATTCCTGACCCGATCGACATGGTCGATATTTTTCGTAACTCTGATGCCGCCCTGGAAATTACCCGGGAAGCTATCGCAATTGGTGCGAATGTCATCTGGATGCAATTGCGTGTCCGCAATGATGAGGCCGCCGAACTTGCCGAGAGCGCCGGCTTGCGCGTGGTCATGAACCGGTGTCCGAAAATCGAGTATGGCCGGCTTTCCGGCGAACTCGGTTGGGCCGGTGTAAACTCCCAGAAAATATCAAGCCAGCGTCCCAAACTTGCGTCTAAAGGAGTTCAGCACTGGATTCTCGACTGAAAGCGATTCCACCCGTTGAGAGGAAAAT
>JANQOC010000630.1 GCA_028279265.1 Hyphomicrobiales bacterium | reverse complement strand
ACGGTGGCGGCGATCCTGATTTGATCAACAGGCTTGTCCAGGATTTTATTTCTGACAATACCGGGGCCAAACAACAAGGCCCAGATTTCATGGGCTGATTTAGTGTTAAAGTGATGTTGAAACGGCACTCCCATCAGAGGATTAGCATCTCTTCCACAATCCGGGACAATGACAAATATTGTGTTGTTCCTCATGCGCGGATCGGCGTCGACAGCGGCAACCAATTGTTTTAGTCCTTCGTCAATGATGGAGATCGCTCGCGTATAGTGGCTGGCATTACCCCAATGCACATAGTCTGGATCCTGATAATTGATCATCATCAATTGCGGCCGAAGTTCCTTCAGAGCCCTGAGTGCCAGTTCTGTCAACAACCGGTCACCGCGTGGGTTTACAAATCCGGTCTCACCAAAGTACCGGCGCCACCTCTCCCAAAACTCCCTGAGTTCCGGAGTTTCCGACAATTCGTGATTCCGGGGTGTCTCAGCCCTGAGTTCGGCCAATTGTTTTTTGGCGGCAGCGAGTTCCTTCTCTGTCCCTTCGCTGCGTTTGATCTTTCTCGACAACCAGTAGAGCTTGAAACGGCGCAGACTCAGGACCTGTGCGCGATATTGAACTCCGAAGTGTCCATGTCCACCAAAACTGAAATACTCTTCCTGAGGGCGATCTTCCCCGTTTATCAATAGTGCACGATGGGCCGGGATCTCGAATGTTTTTCTGAAATACTCAAATAAAGTCGGCTGTGTCGGTTCAAGGTTTTCGCCGAGAAATCGGGACTCCACTTGTCTATAAGATAGATAACGACCCGTGAGGAGGTTAAGAGTTCCCTCGGCGTGGCTGGTATTGACGCCTTCAAGTTGCGAAATTCTGAGATCCGGAATGAGAACCCCTCTCTTCGTCAGAACATTTAAAAGAAAGGGAGCAAAAGTCCTATTGGAAACGATGGTTTCTCTTCTCCGGACACCGCCGCCAAATCTCACAATGATGACATTGGGCCCATTATAGGACCGTTTCGCCAACACCGGTGACGGCGACAGCGAGAGCTTTGTTGCCGCTATTGAAGCGATTAATCCACTTGATAATTCCCGGCGTCCGATCTGCATGAGGTTTCCTCGTGTCATTCTCCATCAAAACTGCGGGGTTCATTACTTTTCGATACCGGAGAACCTTTTGGTTGGCCGTCTTCAAATATCCTCACCAAATAGTAGTAAACAGCCATCGAGGTCCTTGACGTGGAATTCTCGCATGCCATAGGGCTGGTCAAACGGTGGGCGAACCCGCTCCTCCGGCAGCTCGGACAAACGAGCCTCGAGTTTCTTGTAAAGTCCGTCGATATTTTTGACCCAGAGATAGACGGATATGTGATTACGGGTTGCCTTCAATGAAGCCTCATCGTCGGCATGCACGAGATGGAGTACTGCGTCTCCATGACCTATGATAGAAAAACTATTGTCATTTGATATGTAGCGACATTCGAAGTCCAAACAATTGCAATAAAAGTCGGCGCTTTGACGCACATCTTTCACAGGGATGATGCAAACGGCATCTTCGATAATGGGTGTGTCAGACATGATAATTTCCCGGGCAGGAGCACAAAATTTTAATCCACACTCGATCGTAACAACTTCAGACAGGACTGTATGTCGAAATTCCGGACTTTTTGTGGTCGTGAGAGCACCCGGAATTCCCGATCAATGATCGTGGATCCACCGTATTTTGCAGATTCAATCTTACCGAACCCCCGTCCGAGGCTCCTACCTAGCTGCTTGAAATCCGTTGAACGCCCTTCTTGGTAAAATTCATTGCACCCAACTAAAAACAGATTATGATCCCTTTGGTCTTAAAATTAATACAAACGCAGAAAACTGCGCGACAGCACGCTCAGTGCATTGGAATCGTGCTTCAAGGAAGTTACAGATATGACAACAACCCCCATCGAACAACTTGGCGAACCCTATTACTACATTGCCGGCAATGCTGCCGAAGCCGGCTTCGAAACACCACCCAATAAGCTGGGACAATCAACGCGAACCTGGGTCCGATCCCTGGGTGGAATGCAGAAAGAAGCACTTGTCGTCTCGGCGGCGACGAACACGGCCTGGCGTTTTGTTTGCGACGAAGGCTCGCATCTCGGCGGATTTAACAAGGCTCCCAATCCACTGACATACCTCAGCGCCGGAATGATCGCATCCTACATGAACGAAATAACGGCGCTTGCCGCGCAGCGCAACATCCAGCTCAATGGTCTGGAGCTCATTCTCGACAATTTATATTATCGGGAAGGCGATTTTCGCAAGGGAACGATGCAAAGCGGAGTATTGCCGCCGGAACTGGAGGTAAGATGCGACGCGAATTGTGACCAGCAAACTCTGACCACTCTTCTTTTCGAAGCCGTGTCTGCCTCTCCCCTGAACGGTCTGGCCAGCGGTATCCATCCGAGCCTGTTCACTCTTACCCACAATAAGCAGAAGTTGGTTCCCGCCGAAGTGGGACATCTGAATGCTTCACCATTTCCGGATCCCGGTGATCGGTTCCCCGGATTAAAACGGAAAGAAAACTCGGGAGCGGTCTCCGACCTCATTCTTGGGCTTGTCGACGAAGATGCTGCCCGCAAGGCGCTGGAAGATAATCCCCCGCAACTGAGAAAACTCGATGGAGATAAGATTCTTTTACATATGCACACGAAATGTAAGTTGCGTCCCGACGGCGTCAAAGAGATCTTTAAGGAGCAACAGGCGCCAGCAGCCCCGACTTGGCAATTTCTGTCAGATGAATCGGAAGAGTTTGGTGGAAAGGGACGAGCGCCCGATGCGGCGAGCCTTATTTCAGCAGGCATTGGACTGTGCTTTATGACCCAGATGGGGCGGTTTTCGCACATGGCTAAACTGCCGCTCGAAGGTTACCGTATCATCCAGGACATTCATTTTTCTCCTGGTGGGGCATCGGGAGGTACAGGCCAGGTCGGTGTCGCCGAACCGGTAGAGACCCATGTCTATCTCGATACGGAATGTTCTGACGATGACGCCCAGAAAATTCTCGGTGTTGGAGAACGAACCTGCTTCCTGCACGCATTTTGCCGGGCGGATGTGAAAGTCAAAGTCAGGCAGTCGAACGCCGCAAAGGCCGCTTAATTCGGACGAGGGGAATTCTATGAAACAGGAATCCATGCAGCATCTTCTCGAACGAATGGAGGTTCGCGAACTCGTCGAAAAGTGGGTTATGTATCGGGACGCCGCGGACTGGGAAAAATTTAGAACCGTTTGGACGGATGATGGGCGCATGATGGCCACCTGGTTCTGGGGACCAGCCGAGGAATTCATCAAAGTCAGTATCGAAGGCTTTAATCGTGGAATTTACATTCTCCACTTTCTCGGAGGATCGGTCATTGAAATTGAAGGAGACCGTGCGGTTGCTCAGACGAAGATGACAATTTCCCAGCGCGGGGACGTTCATGGCGTCCCTTGCGACATTGTCTGTACAGGCAGATTTTATGATCTGATCGAACGGCGCGATGGCGAATGGGGCGTCGTTCTGCGCCAGCCCATCTATGAACGCGATCGGATGACTCCCCTATATCCGACACCTTCCCTGGAACTGGATCCGGAAATCCTCTCACGATACCCGGATGGCTATCAGCATCTGGCCTATTTTCAGCAAGGATTGGGATATGATGTGAAACGGGATATGCCTGGATTAACCGGTGACAAAGTCGAAGCGCTTTATTCCCAGGGCGTCGCGTGGCTCCAGGGTGAACCGGATAAATGGAACCGTTAGCGCGTCCACAAGTTCGTTTAAGCACTCATCGGTAGTTAGATTTCAATATCGACGACGGTGACATTCTTTGCGAACGGCAGTAGCAGCTTTAGAACGTCTTTGTGAGCGGGATGCGGTCCGTAACCTGCGAGAGCTTCCTTGTCTTCGAGCGTAACTACGGCCGCATGGGTGACATCGGGCGCCCGATTTGTAAAGTTGGCGCCGAGCTTGACATCGAGAACACCAGGTATTTTTCCCTTGAGACCGGAGATAGCGTCGAGCAGCTCTTTAGCTTCCTGCTCTGACTTACCCTCGTTCGCTTCGATTAAAACAATATGCTCTATACTCACGCAAATCCCCTTTTATGATCTCGCTTAAAACTTCTTGATCATTTGTTTTACAAAGAACATGAAACCATTTGAAATAGCCGGTTCAAACCAGTTCTGCTTGTTAAAAACACAAAAGGAGATGCTGCAATAGCATCTCCTTTTACATGATCGGGTGTTTTGATATTCCGACTATCACTCAATAAAGTCCAGGAAGTCGACCCTATGAATGTGAATGAACCCGGCATTTATCAAAACGGCTTCCGTATCACGAGACATCAGATCACCTCCTTTCGTTTATTAACCCTGGCTGAAGGCTACACGAAGATATCGAACTCTTCAACTCCAGAGTTGTAGATCTTTGGTTGTAGTTACAACTGCTCCCGTCAAATACTGGTGATTAGTCCAGGAATTCAGCATTTTTTTCCATAGTTTATATTCTATCGAAGCTCGTGATTACTTGATCCAATTAATTAAAAAGTCGCGTTTTACGGGCCTCACCGGTTCATCTTCGGAGGAAACAGCATGCAATTTTTTATGAATGTACTTTGTTTTAGTTAGTTTGGACCTTCGTTTGATCACTCAGATTGCAGTTTCAATATCTCTCAAGGCCCAAACGGATCCGGTTTGTTCGGCCCGTATTGACCATGGTCAATAGCAAGATTGTCTTTG
>JANQOC010000598.1 GCA_028279265.1 Hyphomicrobiales bacterium | reverse complement strand
CTGAATGACCTCTATGGCGAGAAAAATCCCAATTCTCTGACCAAGGAAATTGATTATATTTCCGAGAGTTACGAGACATTTATCGGCAAATCGCCTTTCGTCGTTGTCTCAACCTGTGGTCCCGAAGGGCTGGACAGTTCTCCCCGCGGCGATCCCGCGGGATTTGTGAGGGTGCTGGATAAGAACACGGTCGCCATTCCCGATCGCCCCGGCAACAATCGCCTGGATAGCCTTCGAAACCTGGTTAGAGATCCGAGGATATCGCTGTTGTTCCTGATCCCCGGTATCCGGGAAACCCTGCGTATAAATGGCACGGCTCGAATTTCTGTAGACCCTGAGCTACTTGAGAGTTTTGCAATCAAGAACAAGATTCCAAAAACCGTTCTCGTCGTAACCGTGGACCGCATTTATTTCCAGTGTTCCAAGGCTATGGTGCGCTCCAAACTCTGGTTGCCGGAGGCTCAGGTTGAGAGATCCGAGGTTCCAACCGCCGGAGCCATTCTCCAGGAGATTTCAAACAACGCGTTTGATGGCGAAGAATATGATCGCAACTATCCGGACCGAATACTGAAGACGATATACTGATCCGTTCAGCAGCGGCTTTAAGGATTTAAACGATTAGCTCTCGCCATTGAGTATGCGCGTTTGCTGTGATCGTTCAACTTCCTTTTGAAAGTCCTGGAAACTCACACCGCCGGTACCGCGCCTGTGGAAGTAGACCTGTTGCGCAAGTTTGATCACCGGCTTGCGCAGAAGTAGTGTGTTCAGCACGAAGTTGGGGGGCGATAGTTCCAGTGCTTTTCGCATCATTGATTTGGCCCCGAACCAGGGCAGTTCCTGCGCCAAAACAGTTTCCGGTGCCGGACCTCTGTCGAGAAGGTGGTCCGATATTGTCTGTGCGGCACGTCGTCCGAAACGGAAGGCCAGTCGAATGCCGCCACCGGTGAGTGGGGAGACCATGCCGGCGGAGTCGCCAATGAGCATGACATTGGGACAGAAGAAACGTTTTACGAGTCCGGACGACGGGATGCGGCCGGCTCTTTTCTCGATGATTTCGTGGGGACCAATGTTAAAAATGGGGTCAACTTTTGCGACGAATTTATTCAAATCCGGTTTGCAGCCATCTTTGACCGCGACACCTATCTGGACACATTCGGGACCGGGTACGACCCACCCCATATATCCCGGCGCCAGTTGCGAATCGAGAAAGCAGTGAAGGTAGGGCGGAGAGATGCTTTTCGGCATCGCATACTCCCACTCAACACCGATCAGGCTGTGCTTCACCCTTCCTAGTCCGAAACACCGGGCGACCCTGGATTGCGCACCATCTGCGCCGATCAGATATTTTGTCTTAATATCCGGTCCTGAAATCTTAATACCCTTCTCTATTCGCTCGGCATTTTGAAACCTGCAGTCATAGTAGAAGTCGACGCCACAATTCTCGGCCTGCTTCGCGAACCAGCGCAACAGATCCGCCGTATTTGTTGAGAGAAAATAATATCCCGGCGCAAACAAGTCCGTATGGTCGAGCCGTGGCGAGTAGAGCCGGACGCCGTGAATCCGGCGGGTCAATTCATGGGGAATATCAATTTCCTCGACCGCCTCCTTGACGAGTATCCCCGTTGTACGCACCCGTGCTCCGGCCTCTTTTTTTGCTTCAATTACGGCGACCTTCAGACCGCGCATTGCCGCGGTTTTGGCGGCGACAAGTCCGGCAAAGCTGGCGCCAACAATGGTCAGGTCATAGTCAAATTGGGGGCTCATCTTGCATTACACCTTTAGCGATACACAAATTGTCTGCTCTTTTACCGGACATAATTAATGAATGAATGTGGCTGATTGCTGACTGTGTTCGGGCATGTTAAATCAGGCCCTGTCGATTGCTTATTATCCTGATCCCCGAGCCCATGTCTCCCGAGCCCATGTCTAAAGAAAGCGAAAACATTCCCGGCATTAACTGGAACAATCTGGGTTGGGTCATTTTCATTTTTCTCGTAATGAGCTTCGTCATTGCCTACGGGGAGCTCTGGTCTCTGACTTTTTTGCATGTTTTCTTCGGTCTGCTGTGGACCGGAATCGATTTGTTCATGGGATTTGTTCTCGGACCTGTCCTCCGGCAAGTAACCCTGCCTGTGAGAAAGGCAATATTGTTGCGGATGATGCCGCGCACACTTTTCATTCTGCCGACAGTAGCCATCGTCACGGGGACGACGGGTTATTTTCTCGCACAGACCATGGGGTACCTGGATCTGGATTATCCGGAATTCTGGTGGGTCGCTGCTGCGCTGCTATTGCTCTTTATTCTCACCGTACAGGGCCTTGGCTATCTGCTGCCGACAAATTACCGTGTCTACAGCGAGCTCAGGGCCGAGCAGCCGGATGTCGAGCGCATCGGCAGACTGATGCGCCTTTATTTCTGGGTTGTTGCTTCTCAGGGTGTGATGCAGATCGTGATGATCGTCATCATGACGAAATTTGGAACAGGTCTCTAGGCGATTAATCCAGAAGCGTTTAATCCCAAGGCATCGACCCCAGACATTCAGTTTTTTTAAGATTCCGCCTTGTATTTATTCGACCACAACGGTCACGGTCTGTGGGTCGCCCGAGGTTGCCCCGCCCGCATCCCGGACGAAGACGTCGAACTGGGTTTCCGCACGCGATTTACCGTCATGGACAAAGAGGACCTGGTTGGCTTCGATTTCGGCCTGGGTGAAATTTGCGACCGAAACATCGGGGGCACTTGTTTTCGAAATGAAGCCATTCCGGATATTCGAGACTTCAAACGTCAGCTCGCTCGCATCGTTATCCGGGTCCAAG
>JANQOC010000590.1 GCA_028279265.1 Hyphomicrobiales bacterium | reverse complement strand
TTGAATGCAATGGCGGTTGTCTCCTCCTGATTTTCAGGTCAATGGAGAGCGCCGTCATTTGCAGGTTATGGCAATTTGCACGGCCCGGCAGTTTGAAAGTTCAGGCAAGACAACCCTTTGCGGTGCCCCGACGATTAACCCCAAAACCCAGGCGAAATTCTCTTATCTATAGCCAGGCCGTCCCAATACCCGCGGCAAGTCCGCATCCGGCTCCTGGTTCATATCCTTGTTCATGTCCCCGTTCATAGCGTCGAAATTTACCGGGTTCGCCTGCTGTCGATTGTGGTCGACGATGCGGGTAATGAGATCCTGAATGGAGGTTTTGATAACGGATTTGTCGTCCGGGTGGGCCGTCATTGTCGCCAGTTCCGCCAGAGCCACACCGCAGGCCAGCATGGATTCGGAATAGGAAAGCCGGCGTTCACGAATAAGATTCAAAAGCGCAACGGATAACTCCGCGGCTTCTTGCGTGTTCATATTGGCCTTGTCCATTGTCACTCCCTGAAAAACTCAGCTGGCTCTGTCACCTACGTCCAGAGACAAACTCTTCACCCAAAGCCACATCAATTCCGGAAAACAAAGATAAGGTTGTCGAAACCCATTCGGCTTGCACTTACAATTTGTCAGCTCACGGACATTTTTTGTCGTAGGATGTCTTTAATTGCCGATAGCGTTTTTCATGGGCGACGCTCTCATTTGGAGCCGAGGTTTTTGTCATCTTCGTGGCCACATAAAAATAAGCCATGGCTTCGAATATATCCTTGCAATTCGCCGACTGGACATTCTGCACCGTCAGTTCCGCCTGCGCCAATTTGATGGGAGGCTGATTGCCGGATTTTTTCGCCGTTTCTCCCTGGTTTCCCTCGCCTCCACTTTTGCTCTTGGATTTCGCTGCGGTCCGAGATTTTGCCGTGGTTCCGGACTGGGGCAGAGTTTTGACATAACCCGCGACGCGTTTCTTCTGTGCTGGTTGCGACACCGCTACCTTTGCGCTTTTGTTGGCCTCAACACGTTTGGCCTGTTCTGTGGAACACGCCGTCAACACGATCAGAACCAGACTCAATCCAATAATTTTACGCATGACTTGCCCCCCGGGCTTTTGAGAAACTATCGATACAAATATTTTTCACCATAGAGATTTACAAAACGCTCTCGCTTTTCCCGCTGACTGTTGTGTTCGCTGGTCGTATCAGCAGCGGCCCCGAATTCAACTCTAAGCTCGGACAGATAATGCCGACGCAACGATTGCAAAGCCGTTCGTCTGAGAGGTCCGAGTTCCGGACTGGCGAGCAGGCTTTCAATCCTGTCGACCGCATCGACAAGTTCGACTTCATAGCCTTCGGGAAAGGTCCCATGAAAGTCGAAACACGCCCCACTGTCCAACCATGCAAGTATTTTGGTGAACCCGGACGCAAGCGCCAGTTGCTTATACGCAGGTGATCGTGCCTGCCGGCAATCCGGAGGCATATACTGTTCCGCGATTTCGATGACTTTTAACAGCCAATCGAACGTCATTGTCTCCGGGGCTTTAAAATTCAGGATCGCTCTGGCCGCTTGCCGGTGGGCGATTTCAGCATCGTATGGGTCGGGGGCAGAAACGTGCCCTTCCCGCTGCCGAAGATCCTTGGAATGTTGACCATGCCGGTCTCTCAAAAAATCTGTTTGACAGAATTTCAATGAGGCCAAAGTGCTGTCGTAGCGCGCAACAAGTTTTCGCCAGTCATCACTTTTGGATGTTTCCCGGTTCTGACCGTTTTCAGGCCGACCGGATTTTGGGATTGGCATGGGATACGCGGCCGTTGTCATCAAAAACAACCTCTACTCCCCGCACACTCAATGTCTCAAACTGAACTCGTGATTTCCCAAATGCGCTGTTCCGCCCTAATCGGAACAGTTGCGGCACCTGCTAGTTCTTTTCAGTTAACCCATTTTACCAGGTTTTTGGTGACTTCTAAATCACACAGATCAACCATTAGTCCGCTTCAATCAGACAGGCTGAGACTTCTGAACGTTCCGAGGCTTTTTCACCGTGAATATTGGGAAGACATTTGTCATTCTCAGGCCGATATGAAAAT
>JANQOC010000575.1 GCA_028279265.1 Hyphomicrobiales bacterium | reverse complement strand
CAATTCGTTGAGATTGTCGCCGGTCAGGGTTTTCAGGAAAGCGACGAGTTGCGCCATTTGCCCGTCCGTCAGGTTCAGGGGTCGGATGCGCACATCCTGGTTGGCATGGGGTACGCCGCCCTGATTGTAAAACCTCACGACCTCTTCCAGGCTCGCCATGGATCCGTCATGCATGTAAGGCCCGGTAAGTTCCACATTCCGAAGGCCCGGTGTCCGGAAACGGCCCTTGTCCAGCACAATCCCTGTCACTTCGAACTGTCCGAGGTCCGCCGTTTTCTTGCCTTTGCGACGCGTTGTGCCGATATCGTGGGTGGCCTGGTCCGTGAACAGGGCGTGATCCTCGCCGATCTGGTGGCAGGATGAACAGCTTGCGCTGCCTGAGAAAAGTTCAAATCCCGCCTTTTCCTCGGCCGTCAGTGCCGCCGGATCATCTCCGAACTTCCACCGGTCGAAGCGGGAATTCCCTGAAATCAGGGTGCGCTGGAACGCCCCCAGTGCAGTGCCCACCCCTTCTATGTCCGGAGGGCCGCCGAAGACGTCGCGGAACGCTTGCACGTAGTGCGGGATCGCCGCAAGTTTCGCGACAACCGCATCGGCTGATTCATTGTTCATTTCCTCCGGCGCCAGCAGCGGCGAGAGAAACTGGGTTTCAAGGGAGCGGGCACGGCCATCGTGGAACAACCGCTCATAATATTTCGCGTTGATGACCGTTGGCGCATTGCGCCGGATCAGTGTGCCATTGGCCCCCACGGAGCGTTCCAGTGAATTTTGTGTGTAAGCCTGATCGGCCTGGTGGCAAGTGGCGCACGACATCTCGCCGGAGCGCGACAGGCGCGGATCGAAGAAAAGCGCACGTCCGAGCCCTATTATGTTGGGAGTAAGGACCGATTTTTCTTCTGCTGTAATCCGGGGCAGACCCAGGGGCGGGGCGAGGGCGCGTGCCAGGGCCCGGGCATCCCAGTCCGGTTCCGCCTGCACCGGTATGGTTGCCATGGCGAGTAGTGCCAGCCCCGGCAAAAGTCTCGCAACGAACGGCTTTAAGAGGCTCGGTAAATCGGCAATGCGCGTGATTGCAGGGGGAGTAGCCGGGTCACGGGGTCGCGCTCGGACGTTCATCTGTCCGGCCCGTTTGTTTTCGGTCCTGTGAAATCCGTAGCGGCAGAGGCCATTCCCGTGGCCGTTTTATCTGTTCCTGCCGTGTCAATCGCTGCCTTTTCTGGTTGGGACCTATGTCGGGAAGGATTCGTACCCGTGAGCCGTGCCATATGGGACAGGACCAGGCCGGCACTTTTAACCAGCTCCGCGAAACTATCCTGGTCAGGACCATCAACGGCACGCGGGATGTGTACGAAGAGTACCGGTATATGCGGTTTGCTCTTGCCGGCCGCATGGAGGGACTGGAAATAGGTCTGGTTACAAATATAGCGGCCCGGATCCGACGAGATCAGTGCCGGCAATCCGTGCTTTTGCAGATCGCCGTGCAACCTGTCCACCGCGACCGGAGTTTCCAGGCAGTTTGGCGCGCCGTCGATCACCGGTGCCTCGGAATGCCGGTCACCCCGGGCATCGGCGCGGTCCGAGCATTCATTGTAAGCATACTGTTCAAGACGCAGGCCGCGTTCGTGGCGTGCGACCCCGAAATGGACGAGGGCGGCAGGTCGTGCGGCAACTATCGTTCGGATCTGTTCCCCTGTCACCGCCCATTCTGTCGGCAGTATGATGCAGTCGACAATGGCTTCATGCACGGCCGGTGTTCGTTTCTCGATTTCCCGTACCAGCCGTTCGCTCAGATTTTCAGGGACGCCCGGAAACGGTCCAAAACCGGTAACGACAATGCGTTGTTCTTCTGACATGCGCGGGTCACTCGCCATCGGCGACACTTTTGTTATGTGCAGAACGATTTTTCATGAGCGGTTTTTTATTCTCGGCGGAATTTTTTCTATAAGCAAAACATTAGCCATTAATTGTTCCTGAATTCCGGTTCTCAGTTTTAACTCCGGTTCCCGGGATATCGAGGCACGACCGAGCTTAGAGCTTCGAAATACGCCTATTTACTCCAATCCAAAGGCATAAAGTCAACGATTTTGAGACCTCGAGGCTCTCCAGGGGTTCGGTTCTTTATCTTGCAGAAATTATTCAAGAAAATCAGGAGCCCGAAGTCGATTTAAAATTCAGAAGTTGGATAATTTCCTTCGCAGCCCCCATAGGCGTTTTGTTCTCGTTCTGAACAGCAGCTTCGATCTCCGAAATTTTTCGGGCGATTTTCTCATCACCCCTTAACATTCGATTTATTTCATTCTGCACCAGGTCCCGCATCCATGTTATCGCCTGTTCGCTCCGCAATTTCTTGAAGTAGTCGTGTTTTTCCAAAGTATTCCGATGCTCCGTGATCTTTTCCCAGAGCGTGTCCAGTCCTTCTCCCGTCAGCCCGGAAAGGGTAATGACAGGTGGCGACCACTCCGGAACTTTGGGAGTCAGAATGTTCAGGGCCGCCCGATAATCCGCCGCCGTTGCAGCGGCTTTTGGCGCATTGTCTCCGTCGGCCTTGTTAATCGCAATCATGTCCGCAATTTCTAGCACGCCTTTTTTCAGACCTTGCAGTTCATCACCGGCACCCGGCAAAAGCATAACCAGAAAGAAGTCGACCATGCTCGCAACTGTGATTTCCGACTGACCGACACCAACGGTTTCCACCAGCACGATATCGAACCCGGCAGCCTCACAAACAAGAATGGCTTCACGGGTTGCATGGGTCACGCCTCCCAGTGCGCCTGATGTGGGAGACGGTCGCACATAGGCATTTGCATGGGTTGATAATTCCGTCATGCGTGTTTTGTCGCCCAGTATAGAGCCGCCGGAAACAGAAGACGTCGGGTCAACGGCGAGAACGGCAACGCGATGTCCGTCATCGATAAGCTTGATGCCAAGGGACTCAATTGTTGTCGACTTGCCTACCCCTGGCAGGCCGGTGACACCAATGCGCCAAGATCCGCCGGTGTGGGGTAGAAGCGCCCGCAACACAGAATCCGCCTGATCGCGATGG
>JANQOC010000411.1 GCA_028279265.1 Hyphomicrobiales bacterium | reverse complement strand
CGGATGCTGCTGCGGGTTCCATCGGCATCTTCGCCCAGTCCGTTGGCGGCGGCGGCGGTCTCGTTGGAAACACGCAGGAAATCCAGGTTGTCGAGACCGCATTGTTGGCGGACGATCAGGGCAATCTGGGGCTGGACTTCAATGGCAATGGCGTAATCGAAAGCACGCCCTCCACGATTGATGTATCTGATGGGACGGCGTTTGCGGGAACTGTCGGTGGTCAGGGCCGGGGGGGAGACGTGACCGTTCGCCATACGGGCGGAAGTATCGTTGCTACGGGGCTGAATGGTATCGGCATATTTGCCCAAAGCGTCGGTGATACACCGGACCAGAACGGCGTCATAACGATCGAAATCGGTATGGATGGGCAGGAACTGATGATCCAAGGAGGGCAGTTGGCTGAAGATGGCACCGGTATTGCCGCCTCCATCGTCATTGACGGGGGTAATGATAAAAACAGAATTGTCATTGGCGAGAACGTCATTATTCATTCACCGGAGAATGGCAGGGCGATCATTGTCGGTGATGGCCTCGACATGAACCGGGATGAAAATTCCTTCACAGGCAGCGAATTCATTGAGAACTACGGAACCATTATCGGTGTTGTCGATCTTGGCGGTGGGGCCAACGATTACCAAAATCGCGGCGGCTCCGAATTACGCCCCTCGACTTATATAGATCTTGGTGATGATAGCAATTTCCTAGTTAATGAAGGCCCGGGGGCACATGCATTCGGCGGAGTGTTCAATATCCATGGCATGGAAACGGCCGGTGTCACCGAACTTGGAACGCGTATCACCCGATTTGCAGCGCGCGGTGAGGAACAGCTGGGCGGCGGCAGTTTCCGGCAGGAGGCGGGTGCAAAGGCTTATTTCGATGTCACTTTCGATTCTGCGAATGATGGATCGGCACGGGATCTGGGCAGCTCGGATCTCCTCAATGTTTCCGGGCTCATTGAGCTCGGAGGTGAAATAATTCCTAACCTGCTACATCTGGCCAGCAGCGCACCACAGGTCATCATGACATCGGAATTCGGTGCGGCCATCGATATTGGCGCCGAGGTTCGCGACACCCTCGTCGTCGACTATGAACTTGAATTCAACAATCCCGACTTTTTCCAGTTCATCGATGCAACGGGGGCCTATCAGAAAGGCAATGTCCTCCTGACGGTGAACGACGTTCGCTTTGCGTTTGATGGCTATACGCCGAACCAGACCTCCACGGGGAACTACATCGGTGACGTGGTAATGAACAGCGATCAAGGGTTTGGATCGTTCCTTGGCGAGATTGTCGGCGATTTCGCCAATTTACCGGACACTGATGAAAACCGCGATCTTCTCAGACGCGCACTGGATGTCTGGCATCCCGAACCTTATCTGGCGCAGATGCAAGGCATGTTGTTTGACGATCAGCAATTTCTGGGCCGTATTCCGGACTGCAATGCGCGTCGGGGAGGTATTGTGTCCCTTCACAATAATTGTCTCTGGGCGGAAGCGAAGGCGTCTGACCTGAATAAGGAAAAGACGACCAGCAATATTGGCTTTGCCATGGAACAGTGGGAATTTGCCGCGGGTTATCAACATGCGCTGACGCCCAACATTATTGCCGGGGTGGCGGGTCAGTATGGTTATGGTGATCTCGATGTGGATTACCGGTTGAACAGTGAAGGATTCAAAACCGCCAAAGGCGGGGCCTTCGTCAAATATGTGAACGGCGGATTTGAGTTTTTTCTGAGCGGTGCGTACGGGACAAACTGGTATGATCAAAATAATAGATATTTGTTCTACCCGACCGTGGCGGCAGGGACGGGTTCGAATTCCGGATTCCTCGATCCGCTTCAGATTGTTGAGACCTATGCGACCGGTGAAAGCAGGTTGTCTTCCCTGTCGGCAAAGGCGCGATTGGCCTACAAACAGCAATTGGGCGCCACCTATATCAAACCGTTCCTCGATCTTAATCTGAACCATCTTAAGTTCGAGGAGTTTTCGGAAACCGGGGCAGAGGGGTTGAACCTGAAACTTGCGGATACGGAAAACACCCTGTTCTCCGTCACTCCGGGTGTTGAATTCGGTGCCGAATATCGGTTCACCAAAGGTGGCGTTGCGCGGCCTTTCATTTCTGTCAGTGCAACAATTTTTGACGATCCTCAGTTAAAGACCGGGGCCTTTTTTGAAGATTCGCCCGGGGATGTCGCGCCGTTTGAGATCACGACCGAGTTCGATGATGTCATTTTCTCCGTAAGTGCCGGGCTGGATCTCATCAGCGAAGATTCGAACATGGGTTTGCAGTTCAGGTATCAGGGAGCGTTTTCCGAGGGGATTGAGGAACATTCCGGTTCAGCGAACCTGTCAATCAAGTTTTAATTGCCGGCAATCTGAGTGCGCCGGCAAAATTTGCTCTCCATAAAAACAAAATGGCGGCTACGGTACTCTTCAAAGCGCGTAACCGCCATTTTGTATTTGATACGAGCTATGTTGGTGCGAGACAATGGATCGTTCCTGAAATTGGCCCGACGCGTGTCCCGCATGTGCTGTGTCACCCCGAGTCGGGCAATACTAGGATTTGATCTTGTCGAAGGCCTTGTCAAAACCTTTTAAAGGCACGCCAATTTTTACCTCTTTCTTATTGAGGTCTTTAAAGCTGACAGACATGATGTTTCCACTGCGCATTTGCTTCAGCAAGGGAGCATCGATTGAAAATCCCACATAGCATCCCTGCTGGTTACATGTTTGTACGGAATGTTGCGCGGGCTTTGCCTTGTCGACCTTCAGTTGCACGCCATCCGGAATGTGAATGCCGTGGGGGAGCTGAATCATCATCACCCCTGTCTTTGAGTCTTCAGGGCGACGGATCGTGACACCGAGAAGCAGTTGTTTTGTTTTCTGCAGAAACAGTTTTTGAGATGCAACACAATTGACCGCAGTGCCGGTGCTGGCACAGTTGACGAGCCACGGCACGGGGCTGGGCTTTGCTCCCTGTTGCACCGCTTCTGTTTTGGTTTTGGCCGTCGTTGCACCCCAGTTAGAAGGTTTCTTTTCTTTTTGACCCAGGGCTTGAAAACTAACGGTCATAGTCGCGGCCATCACAGCTGCAAATAATAGGCGATTATGGTTCATAAATAGAGACTCACGTTTTGAATTCATGGATTGGCCGTACGATTTTTATTGTTCCTAATTCAACCGGAGTCAAACTTAACTTCACACTAAACTAAACATACTCGCCTTTTGAAAATTGGCGAGAATTCGAATGGGATTTGCGAAACCAAAACGCCATGAATCAAATTGGAGGTAGTTGTGGAATTGATGAGAGCAAGCGATTGATCGTCCGGTCCCAGAAGAGTTGAAACCTGACAATACAGGTCCTTCGCAAAATGCTGACAGGTGTTTAGACCGCTGCCTTACTGACAAACTTCGGCATCAGTGAGATCAGCGATTTTGTGTAATCATGTTCGGGGTTTTCAAAAATAGTTTCCGTTGCCGCCACTTCCACGAGTTCCCCCAGCAGGAGGACTCCGGTTCGATCACACATTTGCCGGATCACGGGCAGGTCGTGACTGATGAACAGCATGGTCAGTCCCAGTTGCTCCTGCAGATCCTTCAGGAGATTGAGAATCTGCGCTTGAATGGAGACATCCAGTGCCGAGGTTGGTTCATCACAAATAAGAAAACGGGGGCGGCTTGCGAGGGCCCGGGCAATAGAAATGCGTTGCCGTTGACCTCCTGAAAATTCATGGGGGTACTTTGATCCGGCTGCCGCTTCCAGTTCCACCAGGTTCAACAAATCCCGGGTGATTTTATCGACATCCTTTACGGATTGGGGATCGTCGTTGATGTAAATGGGTTCAGCGATAATGTCCGCCACGCGCATACGCGGATTGAGAGATGAGTAGGGATCCTGAAAAATCATTTGTATCTGGCGGCGTTTCTTTTGTTCGTCAGGTGTCAGGGAACTCTTGTGAAGCGGTAGTCCTGCATAAAAAATCTCACCACTCGTCAGTTTCAATATGCCGGTGATCAAGCGGGCGATCGTGGATTTTCCCGAGCCGCTCTCGCCCACGAGTCCAAAAGTTTCACCGGTCTGAATATCGAATGAAACGTGGCGAACGGCATCCACGGTTTCCTTGCTCCGGGAAAAAAGGGAGGAATGCAGGGTGAAGCTCTTGCAGATATCCCTGACACTCAAAATAGTCTCGGATTTGACTTTTTGCTGTTGTTCTTGGCTGAGCCAGTGTTCGGAGAGTTCAAACTCTTTGGCAGTCGGTGAACCCGCTTCCTGGTAAGCTAGTTTTGGGAACCGGCTGATCCGTTTGTTAGACGGTGGAACGGCGGCAATCAGGCTTTTGGTATAGGCATGGCGTGGATCGCCCAGAATTTGTGCCGTCGGTCCGATTTCCACGAGCTGTCCCCGATACATGACCGCAACCCGGTCCGCCGTTTCGGCAATGACTCCCATGTCGTGGGTCACAAGTATAACGCCGACATCTTCTTGCCGGCACAGTTTCTTTATGAGTTCAAGAATTTGAGCCTGAATGGAAACATCCAGCGCCGTCGTCGGTTCATCGGCAATAATGAGTTCGGGATCCGCAGATAGCGCAAGGGCAATAACCACGCGTTGTCGCATACCACCGGAAAATTGATGGGGATATTGCAGGATTCGTTCATCGGCATTGGGAATTCCAACCATCTGAAGAAGTTCCACGGCGCGTTGTCGCGCCCTTTTCGCATCAAATCCCAGGTGATGCTGGATGGTTTCCACCAGTTGGAACTCAATGGTTTCGATGGGATTAAGGGAAGTCATGGGATCCTGAAAGATCATGCCCACCCGGCGCCCGCGTATCTGCTGGATGACGTCAGTATTTATGTCGTCAATGCGTTCCTGGTCCAAAACTATCGTGCCACCGGCCAGCCGGCCCGGAGCCTGCAACAAACCGACAATGGCGTTACCGATGGTCGATTTTCCGGCGCCGGATTCACCGACGATACCGAGTATTTCTCCCCGCTCCACATGCAGGCTGGTGTTCTTGACGGCAGTGAAAGTTCCATGACGGCCTGGAAATTCGACGCTCAGATTGGATATTTCTAGCAGGCTCACATCAGTTACCCTGTTTTGGATTGAGCGTGTCTCGCAGCCAGTCACCCAGCAAATTGACGGACAAGGCCAGCATGAGAAGGGTCAGGGCCGGGAAAAGGATTATCCACCATTCCCCTGAAAACAGGAAACCCTGGCCGATACGAATGAGGGTCCCAAGCGAGGGCTGGGTTGGCGGTGCGCCGACGCCGAGAAAGGAAAGTGTTGCCTCGGCAATGATCGCCAGCGCCAGCGAAATGGTGGCAATGACAAAAACCGAATTCAGGACGTTCGGCAAAATGTGCCTGAGGGCCACAGCGACAGGTTTTCTTCCAATGAGGATCGCGGCCTCGACATATTCCTTCTGCCGCTCGATCATCGCCGATGCCCGGACAACACGCGCGAACTGGACCCAGTCGGAAAGTCCGATTGAGAGGATCAGCACAATAATTGCCATTTCCTCCCGCAATTCGACCGGCGTGATGCCTTTGGCAACACCGAATATGAGCATGGCAATGAGGATCGGTGGAAACGTCAACTGGATATCGGCAATACGCATTATTATCGCATCGGTACGACCGCCTGCGTATGCCGCCAGCATCCCAAGCAGAATGCCAAGGATCATGGCCAGAATGACGGCGGCAAATCCGACGAACAGTGAAATGCGCATGCCGTAGAGAATGGCGGCAAATATGTCGCGTCCCTGATCGTCGGTTCCGAGAACAAAAGATTCTCCTGTAAACTGATTGGGTGTCAT
>JANQOC010000563.1 GCA_028279265.1 Hyphomicrobiales bacterium | reverse complement strand
TGGGTCTTGGCGTCAACGATCGGCTGCAGGGCCAGAACAAGCCGGTCTTCCTGCAAGGCACTTGTCATTTCTTCAACAACGGAAATATTGCGACGGCGGATGGAATTCAAACTATTGGAGGGAACATAATTGACGAACTTTCCGGTCACTCCGGATTTCGCCCGTTCCAGGGCTTCCAGGGAATAACCGACCGCCTGGGATGCAGTTGCGGCCATCTTCGGCAAGACAACACAACCAATGGAACAGGATACGGTCAATTTCCCGACGGAGGTCTCAAAAGGCGTTTCCTTGATGCAATCTACCAACCGCTTGGCGGCCATCTCGATTTCTTCGGCTTCGCATTTGACAAGAATGACACCGAACTTGTTTGAAGCGTAGCGGCCTATGTGATCCTCGCCACGCAAAAACTGCCGCAGCCGCTGTCCCACCTTCATTATCAATTCATCGCCGACATCGAACCCCAGGCTTTCATTAATGAGGGACAAATTATTGAGGGCTACCATTAGAAAAGCGCAACTCTTGGAGTGCTCCTTTGCATCTTCGATGGTCTCCTGCAACAAGTGGCCGAGGCGCTCCCGGTTAAGCCCTGTCGCTTCGTTATATCCAAACAGCCGCGCCGGGAATGTGGCTTTCAGTGAGCTCTCATCGAATTTCTGCAGTATTGCGGTCGCGAAGTTGGCGGTGCCGTCGCTATTGAAATGGATTTTTCCGGTTTCATAGATCCAGACCGCATGTTCGGATTTTCGGCCTCCGGGAAAAAACCTGTACTTACTGTAATAGGTCTGGTCTTCACCGTTATAGTTGTCAATGGCCTGGCGAATGGTTTTGTAACGGTCTTCGGAATGCCGGGGATCAATAGACAGATTGAGTTGTTTTCCGAGCCGGATCTGCTGGCCCATATTGAGCCCGAACACATGGGCGGCATTGTCGCTCCATTGAATTCGGTCCGTCGTCAGGTCCCAGAGAAAAGCAGTGTGAAACGTCGCAGACAACAGTGCATTGAGATTCACGGGAACCGGTGCTCGCGCGAGCTTGTCAGCGCTGACTTGAGTTTCGGACGGAGATGGATCTTTACTCGCCCGGTCATTGGGCAGAGTTATTGGCGACACACTCGACTTCACGATCCCGACCTTTGTTTTGCCTCCCGTGTCACATAATGAAATTCAAATGTTTCAAAATGCGACAAGTCCGAGGGTGAAGCTATCAAACAAGTCTTAATAAAGCTCAAAGCGCATTCACCATTAATCTTTACCGTAAGGATTATCGGCAGAAATCGGTATCTTTTGTCAGGCTGACCGACTAAAATCTTAACGTTGATAGAATTCTGGCCCGTTGTTTGCGAGTTAGCGACGAGACCTCGTGAATTAGAGACCTTGAGCGCAGAATTTGTATGACGATGATTAGGAAGACAGACCCGTCAATGAGTAAGCTGTTGACCCAACACTCGCAAGTTAATGCGACGATGGACAAACAGCAGACCTCCGATCATGTCGAATCGAATTCTGACGCGATCCAGCCCAGGAAGTCTTCGAAAAAGACGACAGTCCATGCGGGACTGGTGACCCAGTTGAACAATCAATACCGGTCGATTGAAACGATCCGGGCCGATCGTCGCGATACACGTGCCTATGCCAATTCAGTCTACAGGCAGGCTTCGGAAAAAACCGCGGAAGAGCCCAAATTAAAATCTTTGCATTGTGATTTGTCGGTCTGATTTCCAGTGTGCCAGCATTTTGGTGCGTTCACTGCCTATCCTGACTGCGACGATCAAATCCCCGGGTTCTGGCAATCTTGAAATTTCAGATATTTGATAACTTAGCCCGGTGGTGCAAAACCAATATCCCGCCGTGCGGCACGCATTGTTACGGAAAAACCGGCAACCATGTCGATGAGAGTCATTACCGTTAGCAGGAAGAACACTGATGTTGCCGCTTGTTCGACGACCAGAAATTCGACCAGGCAAACGACAAACAGCACTGTCGAAAGAATATGATCGAGGAGAGATGTTACACCGATGCGGGTGGACTTGAGGATCTCAACGAAAAGAAGTGCCAGAGCAAGCAGCAAGATTAGGTCACCCAATTTGAGCGTCCATTCGCCTCCCGATACCAGGGTCATTGTCGGCAGAACCGCCGACGCCATGGATTCATCGACATTGCCGGAAAAGAAAGCGATACCATTATAGATGATCACGGGTATGATTAAGAATGGGATACTCAGTAACATCTCAAATTCCTTTATCGGGTTTCCACTATCCGGTTATTTCCATTGTCTCTTTGTCGATACAAAATGTTTTGAACGGAACTTCCGCCAAGTTTTCCCGATTGATCAAACAGCCCCAACCCATTAAGGCGCATCGCCACCAAAGCTGAAATCCCTTCGAGCGGCACGGATACCAACGGAAAACCCTGCCACGACATCGATCAGGGCAATGAGCGTGATGAAAAAGAACAACGACGTCGTTGCTTCCGGTACCAACAAGAATTCAATCAGGCAAATGATGAAGACCAGAACTGACAAACCATGGTCGAGAATAGCCAGGGGGCGGGTTCGGGTGGCTTTCAAAATCTCGACAAACAGGGCGAGCAGGGCGATCAACAGAACCAGATCACCCAGGGTAAATCGCCAGGCCGACTCTGAAAGCATCGGCAATTCAAATAGAACGGTGTCGAAAGTTTCGGCTGGATTTGCTGGTGCAGGTGCCCCGAACAAAAATACAATGGCATTGTAAGCGACGAGCGCAATTATAATCCAAGGCAAACTCAAAACCATATTACTCTCCACACACAGCAGGGAAATGAGCGTTCAAGCCGGACACGGCAGCTGAGCTGCGGCTTTCATAACTCCCCGACCCCTGCATGCTCTTTCTGCACTGAACACAATTCTCAAACTATCCTAATGGGTTATCGAATTGTTTTCCCATTCCGAATTATTAAACATAGTCGGAATTGGACGAGAATACTATCAATAGTCGTCTTTCGGGTTCAAAATTTGACGACCCCGATATTTGCCGCTTTTCAGATCAATGTGGTGAGGGCGACGCAGTTCGCCGGATTCCTTGTCTTCGACATAGCTGGGTGCTTTGAGGGCATCGGTCGAACGGCGATTTCCACGCTTCATCCGGCTGACTTTACGTTTTGGAACGGCCATTTTCAAATTCTCCTGACTAGAATCACGTTCATGGGTCAATAATTGAGTGGGACCCGAAAATTTGCGAGTCTGACAAATCACCCATTCTTCATGTGAATTGCATAATTTTCGGTCCTTATACGGGCAAATTCGTCGTATTACCAGAAGAATTGCACCGCCAGCGGCATTCCAGATGCCGTTATCTGATACAGGAGGCAATGAGCCCGCTGTTTGCAGCCCGTTTCTGGACGATTGCCGCCATCTTGCGCGTTCTTGGGCCCGGTTTACCGGCTCTGCGAATTATCGGATTCGGAAGACTGGCGGCCAGGAGAGCCGCTTGTCTCGGACTTATTTGCGAAGCTCGGATTTTGAAATGATGGTGCGCCGCAGCTTCAGCGCCAAATATACCCGGTCCCCATTCGGCAATATTGAGATAGATTTCCAACATGCGTTTTTTCGGCCAGATCCAGGACGAGATATAAGCCAGGGGGAATTCGAAAAACTTTCGGAAATAATTTCGACCGGGCCAGAGAAACAGATTTTTCATCGTTTGCATGGGAATTGTGCTGGCACCGCGAATTTCACTCAGTTGTTTTTTTCGGCTCCACACCTTTTTGATTTCCTGCCAGTCAATTCCATTGTGCCTGCAAAACGACGAGTCTTCCGATGTTATGACCGCCTTGGTGAGGTGTGGAGAGATTTTTTCGATCGGTACCCACCTTTGCTCCAATGTCGTGCCGGACAATATGTGACCTGCCATTAATGTTGAAATTGGAGGATCGACAAATCGAAATACGATAATCAACACAAGGAAATAGACGACAACCGCCAAGGGTGTGAGCAGGGCTATACGCTTGGCAATTCTGACCCATCTGTAGCGGGCAATTTCAATTGATTTGCTTTGCTGTTCAACCATATATAGAAACGAAAATTACGCGTTAACCCGGCTGATTTCCCCGATTATTATAGATGATGTAGAAAGAAGACGGCGCAAATACAACTCACAAATTGACTGACGCTTAATGGCGAGGTCGTAATGCTTAGAAGGTGAAACATCCATGGCGATGGATCTTCTTTCAAAATTGGGCGAACACGCTGCCACTGTCGAACGGGTTCTCGTAAACGCACTCGGTGCGACAGATTCATCCGGTAAAGCCACTTTCAAGATGAAATCCCGGCTCCTGGAAGCAATGCGATATGCAACGCTGGATCAGGGAAAACGGTTTCGCCCTTTCCTGACATTGGAAACGGCAACTCTCTTTAATGTCGGTTTGCACAACGCGGCAAAGGCTGCAGCTGCCGTTGAAATGATCCATTGTTATTCACTCATTCATGATGATTTACCAGCAATGGACGACGATGATATGCGCAGGGGCCGTCCAACCACGCATATCGCATTCGACGAAGCGACGGCCATTTTGGCCGGCGACGCCTTGTTGACAAGTGCGTTTGAATTGCTGGCAGAACCAATGCCCGGCATCGACACCAATGTTCAACTTCAATTGATACACAGACTGGCCAGTGCATCCGGAGTAAACGGTATGGCAGGTGGTCAGATGATGGATCTACTGGCTGAAGGCAGCACATTGGACAGGAAACAAATCGATTTAATTCAGGAACTGAAAACAGGCGCACTCATTCAGTGTTCCATCGAATTCGGAGCCTTGCTTGGCAATGCAACGACTATTCAGCACCACGCTCTCATCGGCTACGGCCACTTTCTCGGACGCGCCTTTCAATTGGCTGATGACCTTCTGGATGTCGAGGGAGAGGAAGCGGAAATGGGCAAAGCCCTTGGAAAAGACGAGGCCGCTGGCAAAGCCACGCTCGTTAGCATTCTCGGCTTGGAAGCGGCGCGAAAGCTTCTTGACGATCTCGAATCCCAGGCCATCGAAAAACTGAATATATTCGGGACGGAAGCCGACACTTTGCGCGCGGCAGCAAAATTCGTGTCTCAACGCCGAAACTAGAGAGATCTAAAGACTAGGCATTTCCGAAACGATCGCTGATGTAATCCTCGATGATGTCTTTAAATTCTCCGGCAATATTGTCTCCCCGCAGAGTTGTCACTTTTTTGCCATCGATAAACACAGGCGCCGCTGGAGATTCTCCCGTACCGGGCAGACTGATTCCAATATCCGCATGTTTCGATTCTCCGGGACCATTGACGATGCATCCCATAACCGCGAAATTCAGTTTCTCCACGCCCGGGAAATGTTGCTTCCAGTAGGGCATTCGCGTGCTTATATGCCCCTCTATTTCGGAAGCGAGTTCCTGGAATACAGTGCTCGTTGTCCGTCCGCATCCCGGACAAGCGGTGACCACGGGAATGAATGCCCGTAAATCCATGGATTGGAGAATTTCCTGAGCGACACGGACTTCCTCGGTCCGATCTCCTCCGGGTTTTGGTGTAAGGGAGATACGAATTGTATCGCCAATCCCCTGCTGTAGCAAAATAGACAGACCGGCGGTGGATGAGACGATCCCTTTAATTCCCATTCCCGCCTCCGTCAGGCCGAGATGCAGCGCATAAGACGACCGGTCGGATAGTTTTTGGTATACGCTCACAAGATCCTGAACGGCACTTACTTTTGCCGAAAGAATGATTTTGTTGGGCTCCATGCCCAACACTTCAGCTCTTTCAGCACTGAGCAGTGCCGATTGAACGATGGCCTCGTGCAGGACCTCCTTGGCGGAAACCGGAACCTCGGCCTCCGCATTCTCGTCCATGAGTTTCGTCAGCAATTCCTGGTCCAGACTTCCCCAGTTCACACCAATTCGGACTGGTTTGTCATAGTTCAAGGCGATCTCAATGATTTCTGAAAACTGACGATCGCGCTTGTCGCGAAAACCGACATTGCCCGGATTGATGCGTAACTTATCGAGGGCTTTGGCGCACTCCGGATAGTCGCTGAGGAGTTTATGGCCGTTGTAATGAAAGTCTCCGACCAGGGGTACATTTACGCCCTGCTTCTCCAGCATCTCCCTGATCCTGGGGACGGCAGCCGCGGATTCGGGGCGATCGACCGTAATCCTGACGATTTCGGATCCGGCCTGGGCCAGGGCGGCAACCTGTTCCGCTGTCTTCTGAGCATCAGCCGTATCCGTATTCGTCATCGACTGTACGACAATGGGGGCATCTCCGCCGATGGCAACATCTCCGACGCGTACAAGATGTGTTTTTCTTCGTTGACTGCGGCTTTCCACCATAACCGGCTCTACTCCACTTTTTCCTGCTCGTCGCTCTTGCCAGAAAATATAGAATTTCGTGCAAAGATTGCACGGCCTCGGCATCCTTCTTCAGATCTCTGCGCCTGAGCATCTTTCATGGAGTGTCTCATTGTTCATTAATTGTCTCCGCGAAAGATCTCAATTCGGCGACAGACCTGTCGAAATTTTGTCACATATGAATAGTTAATAACATATTGATCTATATTCTGTTTATTACGTCGTCAATTGGCCTTGAATTCTGGTCACAGATTGACCGTCCACCATTAGTCTGGGAAATCCAAGGGAAATTGCACGAAGCCACTCTTAGTTTTTGTACTTCAGTAAAAAGTTTAGAAAAGTGAACAGTCCTTCCTACATTATATCTGCACGTCGCACGGTGTTTGGCAAGACGGGCGGACTGCATGGAAAACGCCGACTTGAGCAATTGGTGGGCCCGGTTGTTGAAGCCGCATTCAAGGATGCGGGCATCGAAGCCCGGGATGTGAACTCGGTGTTTGTCGGCAATACGACCGCCGGTGGAGGAAATCCGGCCCGCCTGATGACCCTGGCAAGCGGCATTCCGGAAACAACATCCGCCTATACCCTCGATTGCCAATGCGCTTCGGGCCTGGAAGCTATCGGTTCGGCGGCTCGACTTGTAAGTTCGGGCATGGCGGACATTGTCCTTGCCGGTGCCGCTGAGTCACCGTCAACGGCACCATGGCGCCTGGCCAAGCCAAAATCCATGTACCAGTTGCCTGTCTTTGACAGTTCCGGTCCGTTTACGCTTACGGAGAACGGCATTCCCGAGCTGGTTGAAGTTGGTGAAAACATTGCCACCACCCACAAGATCGACCGCAAGCGCCAGGATCACTATACCCTTGAAAGTCATCACAAGGCCGAGAACGGATATGAAGAAAATCGGTTCAATGGTGAAATCGTTGCCATTCGCATCGAGGCGGGTGAGGGGCGCGATGAGAATTTGAAAAATACCCTATCGTCAGATCTGATGCCGCAGATCCCTTCTTATATTCCGGAGACCGGAACGGTGACCTCGGCAAATTCCAGTGCCCTGAGTGATGGCGCAGCGTTCTGCGTGGTCGTATCGGAAGATGTATTCATCGAGTTGAAACGTCCGGCGGCCATGAAAATCCGTCAACACCGGACCATGGGTGTGAACCCGGCAGAATATGGGATAGGCCCTATTGCCGCGATCAAAGATATCCTGGCCAAAGAATCTTCGGTTAGCCTGTCGGAAATAGAGAGTTTTGAAATCGGAGAAGCGACAGCGGCGCAGTTTCTCGCATGCATTGACCAGCTGGAACTGGACGCGGCACATGTCAACAAGGACGGTGGCGCTCTCGCGTTTGGTCATGCCCTGGGGGCGGGAAGCGCGGCGCAGGTAACAAGATTGTTTTCGCAAATGGTGCGCCAGCGTGAAGATTCTTCCGCAACCCCCGCTCTCGGACTGGCAGCTGTGGGCGCTTCCGGCGGCCTGGGCAGTGCCATGCTTTTTGAAGCCGTCTAGTCAAGCTATATCATTGAAATCATTGATGACGTCCGTTTGAAGACAACTGGATGAAGACCTCCCGGTGATCTCCCCGTGATCGTGCCCGGGTGGGACCATCCAGGCGCTCACGTGTCCGCTCAACCGCAATTGCCACCTCTCCCCGACAATCCCGAAAATCTAGAAAAGACAAGTTTTTTCATATGGTTAAGGCGTATCAATTCGGGATCTGAACTACCCGAAGTCTCGAATCAATACAGAAACGCCGAATCAGCGGGCATCGATCCAGGAGATGGCGCGAGTCAAGGGTCGTTCCAAGCGGCACAGATTTCGCAGACTGGAATCCGTAATGGATGTTCTCAAACCACCGGGATGAATCATACGGCCCAAATCGATCAACAGAATGGGGCGTCACCGGAAGAGAATGGCGGGCCCAGTTTATCCCCGCTTACGGGTATAGACTCACAGGCACGGATCGGATATCTGGAGACCAGGAAATGGACTACCGAATGATGTCGTTTTATACGAAATTTTTTGTTCGCAGGCTCTTTACTTCTCTGGTGCTGCTGTCCTTTTGCGGGCTGCTGGCCCTCATCCTGGTGAGCCATCTCGGTTTTCTGCACCAGAAAGCCGACGCATTCAGTCACTTTCGATTGCACTATTCCGTTGCCCTGCTCACTATCATCGGGTTTTTGTTCATACTGAAAAGCTACCGGCTAATGCTGGCCGGCACGCTGCTGCTTGTACTGAATACGGCAAACGCCTTTTCCTATCCCACCAAGATCGCAACAGCCGATACCCGGGAACTGCCGTTGAAGGTTATGACACTCAACATGCTGTTCGGCGCCAACAACGAACGGGATATTGTCCAACTCGTGCGCAAGGAGCGACCGGACATCCTGTTGCTACAGGAAGCCTATCGGCAAAAAGGCCGTCTGCTGGCGGCACTGAAAAAAGACTACCCATGGCAGGAAAGCTGCACCGGCCGCAAGCGCTGCAGTGTCGCCATACTCTCGAAATTGCCCTGGAAAGAAGCCGGAAGCGGCAATGAAGGCAAGGACAGGCTGGCTATTGCCTGGGCGAAATTCGGCGCTCGTTACGGTAACGTCACCATTGCTTCGGTACATGTACGCTGGCCTTATTACAGCAATCAGAGAAGCCAGCTGGATACGATTTTCAAGGTGGTCGGCAATTCCCGGTCTCCCCTGGTCATCGGCGGTGATTTCAATGCCACGCCCTGGTCCTGGACGATGCGGTCTTTTGCCGAGGCAAATAATCTGTCCGTCGCCGGAATTGTGAAACCGACCTGGCCGGTCCTGGCGAGATCCAATAGCCGCTGCATGCTATGCGTGCCGCAACTGCCCATTGATCATGTGCTTGTGTCCCAGGATGTTCGTGTGGCCAGCAGGCGCAACGGACCTTCGGTGAGATCTGATCACCTGCCGGTTATTGTTGAAATCGGTGTGCCACGCTGGCAAACCGCCGAATCGTCTCTCCGTTAGTCGGCAATCTAACTCACAAATGGTAAGTTTCTCGACTAACTGGCACTATGTCGCCCGCC
>JANQOC010000551.1 GCA_028279265.1 Hyphomicrobiales bacterium | reverse complement strand
TTCACCTGACCCATGTTCTCATTTTGAGATCAGCTCTAGGGTCCTCCGGCGCACGGGGTCAGAGAGCACATCAAAGGTGTTCACTGTTCCTCGCCCGTGTAGAATGCAGCGGTGCGTTCTGCGGATTCCCTGGCAATCTGCGCGTCAGTTCCGGCTTGGGCGTGGGCTCTGCCCCATGCTTCGGCCCATCCACGCAATGTGGCCTTGCCTGTAGCGCTCCCGGCCCAAGCTTCTCCGGCCTCGATGATCGATGTCTTTTCGCCGGATAGGTGCATTGCTAGCCCGAGCATAGCCAACTCCCACCCTACACCCGTCGCACCGGGACCGTACTGATCCCAATGTGCCTGGCTTTTTGGGTCCGTCGGATGCTCATGTTCGAGGGTCAAGAGTGCGCCTTCGTCTGACTGCTGGATTGTGACATTGACCCAACTGGTATTGCCGCCGAACTCCCAAGTCAGGGCCAATTGCTTGGGCGGTTCGCAGGCGACAATTTCACCGTCCGCATTGCCTTCTATGGAGAAGCGCCCGCTTTGTTTGAAATCGCCAGAAACCTTAGCGAACCAGTATTGCAGGCGCTCCTTGTCTGTCAAAGCACTCCACAAATCTGCCGGGCTCGTCGGGTAACTGCGACTTGCACGGACTATGTATGTCTCGCTCCCATCGCGTTCACCGCTAACAAGTTCCCGAAAGGTTGTACCTAGAACCTCTTCGAAATTCATCTTTTGGTCCTCCAAATAACGGTTCGATATGCACCGATATTAAAGGCGGGGCACCGGACCGTCGTCACGCCATGTTACCTGACAGGGGGCAGATAGATCTTGTCGCTTCGGCAAAGTCGCTTTTGGGCTTCATTGGAACCGCAAGGTTTGAACTGCAGATTTTTGTCAAAACAGATGCGAATTTCCCGAAGCCGGTTGCGGTTGCCGCAGGAAATGGAGATCATTTCCGGTCGCAACGCACTGTTGCTCTGCAGGAAATCGTTTTCCAGCTCTCTGGGACTGACTAATATTGCAGAATCCGGTTGTCGGTAGCGATCGGGAATTTTGATTTTTTCGAATAGACCTCTGGCCACATCATAGTAACCCTCCGGTCCGAGACCGCTGCAAGTTCCGTGTTTTTTCCACTCGTGAATGATCAATGGCCGGCTCGGCATGATATCCAGCATCCTCAGAATCGTAGAATTTGGAATCCAGTTGTTTTTTACCCCACAGAACTGCGGCCAGCCCCGGTTATATTGCGGCCACAGGCCATGTAAAACAAAAGCATAGGGACGCTCTCCCTGGCACTGAAGGCGATGACGCCGGGGATCCTGTGTGGCGCAAAATGTCGGGGACCAGGAGATGACCAGAGCAAAATAGTCGAATTTGCCCGCCTGGCCCCTTGAATGCGACCTGGCATCGACGTTCGCAGATTGCGTCAGGATTGCTGCGGTTAGGATAAGGGCCCAAAAACTTCCCCGACACCCAAACCCGGTTTTCGATCGAAAATCTTTTATTTTATTGGTTGGTATAGAAATCATAGCTCAATAAAC
>JANQOC010000539.1 GCA_028279265.1 Hyphomicrobiales bacterium | reverse complement strand
GAACAGGCGCAGTGTCAGGGAAGTTTCCGCGGTCGAGCCTGATCCGGAAAGTGATCGGTTGCTGGATTTTCTTCACCCCCGTGAAAACCCGGATTACTTGGGAAATCCCCAGGCGCTGGCGGAGTTGTCGGGGGCGATTGACCGCAATCAGATTTCACCGGCCTGGATATTTCTCGGCCCGGAAGGAATCGGCAAAGCCACTTTAGCCTACAGATTTGCCCGCATCCTTCTCTCCGACGAAGAGGCCCGGTCTGCCGCTGACACCAAGACGCTGTCAGTTTCGCAGGATATGCCGGCTTTCCGCCAGGTCGCGGCGCTCTCGCACCCGAATTTGCTGGTCTTGCGTCGTCCGTGGAACAAGGCGACCAAGAATTTTTTCACATCAATTCCCGTCGACGAGGTCCGGCGATTGCGGTCGTTTGTCCAGACAACCCGGGCCGGATCTTCCTGGCGTGTGGTAATCATTGACCGGGCTGATGACCTGAACGTAAATTCCGCAAATGCCTTGCTGAAAACCCTGGAAGAACCACCGGTCAACACGGTCTTTATATTGATCACATCGGTTCTCGGTAAACTTCCGGTCACCATTCGATCCCGGTGCCGCGTGTTGAAGTTTGTCTCCATGGAGCCGGCAGATCTCGCGGAAGCGGTACAAAATGTGCTGGCGCGTACACCGGAGCCGGATCCCGAATTACTGGAACTTTGGCAGAGTGAAATCCAGACGATTACATCGCTGGCAGAGGGAAGCGTGGGGCGGGCCCTGCAGCTGACAGACCAGGAAAGTTTTTCAATTTATCTGACCATTATCAAACTGCTCGACAGCCTTCCCGCGGTGAATAAAGTCGAATTGCTGAAAATTTGTGATCAGGTGGTTCCGGCGAATGCGGAACAGAAGTTTGAATTTTTTCTGAATTTCCTGATGGATATTATACACAGGGGGATCATATTTCAGGCCGGGAAACCGTTGCAGGTGGAACGGGAGAAAAATTTTGCCACCCGTATTATTTCGCCGCAAACTCTTGAACTCTGGGCAGAGCTGTGGGAAACAGTGGCCCGCATGCGCAGTGAAGTGCAGGGTCTTAATTTAGATAAAAAGAATATGATTATCGACGTGTTTCATCGGATCGAGACACTCGCCAGGCGTTCAGTTCAATGACAACAGGGCGGTGGCTCAGTCTGCAAGGCTTTTGAGAACAGGTATGTCCGAGAAAAATACATTTTATATCACAACGGCGATATCTTATCCCAACGGCGAACCCCATATTGGCCATGCCTATGAAGCCATCGCCACCGACGCCATCGCACGCTTCAAACGCCTGGACGGGTTCAAGGTTTATTTCCTGACCGGTACGGATGAGCACGGTTTAAAAATGCTGCAATCCGCGCGCGAGCAGGACATGTCTCCACAGCAATTTGCGGATCAAAACTCTGCCAAGTTTCAGAAAATGGTCAGAGCGCTCAACTGCTCCAACGAAGATTTCATCCGCACCAGTGAGCCGCGCCACCACGCAGCATCGCAGGCCATCTGGCAGCGTATGGAAGAGAACGGCGATATCTATGCCGATACTTATTCCGGCTGGTATTCGGTTCGCGATGAGGCTTATTTCGAAGAATCCGAACTGACAACCGGCGACAATGGCGAGAAACTTTCACCCGGCGGTGCACCCGTTGAATGGGTCGAGGAGGAGAGCCTGTTTTTCAGGCTGTCGGCCTATCAGGACAAGCTTCTGGAACATTATGCCGCCCACCCGGAATTTATCGGGCCGGAGTCACGACGCAATGAAGTTAAAAGCTTTGTTGAAGGCGGATTACGTGACCTATCGATATCACGCACGACTTTTGACTGGGGAGTGAGAGTCCCTGGACATCCCGATCACGTTATGTATGTCTGGGTTGATGCCCTGACCAACTACATCACCGGTGTTGGATTTCCCGACGAGAAGTCAGAAAGCTGGCGGGATTTCTGGCCGGCCGATGTTCATATTATCGGTAAGGACATTATCCGCTTCCATACGGTGTACTGGCCGGCTTTCCTGTTATCAGCCGGTATCGATCTCCCCAAACGCGTGTTCGCCCATGGATTCCTTTTTAACAAGGGTGAAAAGATGTCCAAATCCGTGGGCAATGTGATTGATCCGTTTTCACTTGCCGACCATTATGGTGTCGATTCCCTGCGTTATTTTCTCCTGCGCGAAGTTCCTTTTGGTCAGGATGGAAATTACAGCCATGAAGCCATTGTCAATCGCATCAATGCGGACCTGGCAAATGATCTTGGCAATCTCGCCCAGCGCTCGCTGTCGATGATTGCGAAAAACTGCGATGGGAAAATTCCTGAATGCGGGCCCTTGAGCGCGGAAGACGAACAAGTTCTGAAGCAAATTGATAATGTTATCGCAGATGTTCGTGAGGCCATGGATCGTCAAGCCCTGCATCGCGGTCTTGAGGTTATCTGGTCGGCCGTCAGTGAAACAAACAAGTATTTCGCAAATTCCGAGCCCTGGGCCCTGAGGAAAACCGACCCACCGCGCATGGAGACCGTTCTCTACGTCACAGCCGAAGCTGTTCGTCAGCTGGCTCTGCTGGTTCAACCCTTTATGCCGGACTCAGCCGGAAAGCTGCTCGATGTTCTCGGTATTGACGCGGATGCGCGACAGTTTGCATCCCTCGGAGAAGCCGGACGCCTCAAGAGCGGTAAGCCGATCGATACGCCGAAACCTGTATTTCCGCGCTATGTCGAACCGG
>JANQOC010000518.1 GCA_028279265.1 Hyphomicrobiales bacterium | reverse complement strand
AAGTTTCGCTTCTGGCTACGTTAAGAGAAGGGCCCTTGGACTTGGTGGGGTGGGAGCTGCATGGACATGCGCCCAAAGGCCCTTCTTTAACGAGGAGTTGCGAACAAGCGGGGTGCGATCGCAACTCTTCAAAACTTTCATTTATCGGGACAGTTTTTGAGAAAACACCTCTTAACGCCGGTTCCTATTCGAACAATGCCAAAGGTACATTCTAAGATTTATTGCCCCTGGCAGCCGTTTTGTTGTCGTTGTCGGCTGCAAAATTGATGATGCTATATGGCCCACCAATTTGGGCTCGGTAATGAAATTGATGTGTTCCAACAATGACAATAATATGGAATTTTGCCGATGGACCTCCTGCTTCCGACTAATTATCGCCGGTTCCGCCCCTGCTTTTGTTGGGCGGGAGAGCCATACAGGGCTTGGGCGGTTCAAAATAACAGTTGGACTTTTTCAGCGTTTCTGATTAAAACGGGCCCGTTGAGGGTTAGTTTGCGGTAGTTTGTAGCACTTCGTTAACGAATTATTGCTGGAATGACCTGAAATGAGCCCGATCCCGGGTGAGACAAAATCTGGCTTCCATAAAACGAACCAAGATTAAAAAATGACGATGACACGCGACAGGAAAAACAAAGCCACAGTTGGCAAAATCAGGGTGCTGGGACAATCCCGGATTGAACAATTCCGCGCACGCTTCCTGGCCGCAGCTCTGAGTTCCCTTGTCCTGTTCGGACTGGGATACCTGTACGCGAAAAACCTCCTCCTTATCAGCCCCTAGGCACCGGCGGGCCGACATATGTTGGACCGGGTACTTAGGGGAATATTCAAACCAGTTAATCGGAATTGGCGCTGATCCCGGAGGTCGGCCACCCAGGATAAGGAATTAGAATATGTCGGCAAATGAGAACAATCAGGATGTCGTAACCCAGAACCGGAACGACAAGGTCTTTATTTTTGATACAACATTGCGGGACGGGGAGCAGTCTCCCGGCGCCTCGATGACCCTGGAGGAAAAACTCCAGGTTGCAGAGGTTCTGGATAATATGGGTGTCGATATTATCGAAGCCGGATTTCCCATCGCCTCGAATGGTGATTTTGAAGCGGTCCAGGAAATTTCCAAACTCGTTCGCAATGCGGTTGTCTGCGGACTGGCGCGCGCCGGAAACAAGGATATCGACCGCGCCGGCGAAGCCCTGAAACCCGCGCAGCAATCCCGGATCCATACTTTCATTTCAACAAGCCCCGTGCATATGAAGTACAAACTTCAGATGGAACCCCACGAAGTTCTGGATGCGGTCAGTTCCAGTGTCACGCGTGCGCGTAATTTCACCGACAATGTCGAATGGTCCCCGGAAGATGCCACACGTACGGAACATGATTTTCTTTGCCGTTGCGTCGAAGCGGCGATCAAAGCCGGGGCAACGACGATCAATATTCCCGATACGGTCGGTTACACGGTGCCGGAAGAATATGCGGCCTTACTGACCATGTTACGGGAAAAGGTCCCCGGCGCCGACCAGGTCATTTTTTCCACCCATTGTCATAACGATCTGGGCATGGCCGTCGCGAATTCCCTGGCCGGGGTCAGTGCCGGCGCCCGCCAGGTTGAATGCACCATCAACGGCATTGGCGAGCGGGCCGGTAACGCGGCGCTCGAAGAAGTGGTGATGGCCATTAATACACGTAATGACGTGCTGCCCTACTGGACGGAGATCGACACGACGCGCATTGCCCGGGCTTCGAAACTGGTCTCGGCGGTGACCTCGTTCCCGATCCAGTACAACAAGGCGATTGTCGGCCAGAACGCCTTTGCCCATGAGTCCGGCATTCATCAGGATGGCATGCTGAAGCACAATCAGACCTACGAAATCATGACTCCGGATTCGGTGGGGCTGAAGGAGTCTTCGCTGGTCATGGGTAAGCATTCCGGGCGACATGCTTTCCGGCAGAAACTGTCGGAAATGGGTTTTGAACTCGGTGAGAACGCGTTCGAGGACGCCTTTCGCCGCTTCAAGGATCTGGCGGACAAGAAAAAGCACATTTTCGATGACGATATCGAGGCCCTGGTTGGCGATGAGGTTGCCCATGCCGATGAGGATATCCGGGTAGAGGCGGTCACCGTTATCGCCGGCACCGGAGGTCCGCAAAAAGCAACCCTGACACTGGATATTGACGGGCGCCACATGACCAAGGAAGCCCAGGGTAACGGGCCTGTCGATGCGGTTTTTAATGCCATCAAGGAAATGGTGCCGCATCAGGCAAAATTACTGCTCTACCAGGTGCACGCGGTCACCGAAGGCACCGATGCCCAGGCTGTGGTTTCCGTTCGGCTGGAAGAGAACGACAAGACGGTTACAGCCCGCAGCGCCGATGTCGACACATTGGTGGCATCGGCAAAAGCCTATGTTTCGGCACTGAACAAGCTGATGTTAAAGCGGGAAAAATCAGCTCCCGAAACATTGAAGGTTTCCTAAGCTGCAGGTTTACAGGCGACAGATTTTTGGTCAGGCCGGCATTGAAGTGCTGGCCTGATCGCTTTTTGAGGAGTAAAATCCCGACGATCAACGAGCACGACAAAAAAATTGACGATCTTCTGGTATGCTGACCCGTTCAATTGAGAGATTTGGTTCTAAGCTGGCAATCGATTTGGGGACGGCGAATACGCTGATCAGCTTGCCCGGTCACGGCATTCTGCTCAATGAACCCTCGATCGTTGCCCTGGCTACCGAGAAGAACAAGGCCCGGATTATCGCCATCGGCGAAGAGGCCCGGGATATGGTGGGTCAGACACCGGCTTCCATACAGATTATACGTCCTCTCAAGGATGGCGTGATTTCCGATTACGAAGCGGCGGAAGAGATGATCAAATATCTTATTCGCCGTGCTTTTGCCCGCCGCAACCTGATTAAGCCCAATGTGCTGCTTTGTGTACCCATCGGCGCCACCGATGTCGATCGCCGTACAATTCGGCAGGCGGCCTGGGCGGGAGGTGCCGGCAAAGTTCATATTCTCGATGAACCTGTGGCCGCAGCTATCGGAGCGGGATGCCGTGTGCTCGAACAGCAGGCGTCCATGGTCGTGGATATTGGCGGCGGCACGACGGATATCGCCGTGCTTTCCCTGGGCCGTGTGATCGCCAGCAAGTCCCTGCGCATTGCCGGTGATGCCATGGATGCATCCATTGTCAGATATGTGCAAAAGAATTTCCGATTTCTGATCAGTAACGCCTGTGCGGAGGAACTGAAAATCGAGGTCGGTTCGGCCCGTCCCGAAAGCAATACAGATGAGATCGAAATCAATATAAGAGGTTCGGAAACCGGACTGAAAGGGCCGCGGGAAATCTCCATGAACCCGGACCAGATCGCCGAAGGTCTGGAAAAAGTCATCGATGAAATAGCCGAGGCGATTGTTGAAGTCGTCAATAATCTGCCCCCTGATGTTGCCGCCGATATAAATCGTGAGGGCCTGGTTCTGACCGGGGGCGGCGCCTGCCTGGACCAGATCAATGATGTCTTGCAGGAAAAGACGGGCGTCACGTGTCGGCGCGCGGAAAATCCCATGGAGTGTGTGATCCAGGGAGCGGGGACGGTCGTCGCCGACCTTGAACGCTTCCGCGGCTTTCTGCATCGGTTCTAGCCATGCATCCGGGGGATGAGTTGATGGAGGTTTGGGGCACAGGCCTTCGTGAGAAGAACGCTTCCGCCGTCAGATATCTTTCATGGTCAGCTTTGACACAAGAATGACGGGAATGGTTCCGAGGAGCACAATGATCAGGGAGGCCAGTCCCGCTTCCTCGACCAGGGCCCGGGAGGCCAGCTCATACACATAGGTGGAAAGCGTGTTGAGACCAAAGGGGCGCAGCAATATGGTCGCTGACAGTTCCTTGGTGATTTCGATAAACACGAGAAGAAACCCGACAGCCACGACGGGACGCAACAGGATCATATGCACCTCCCGCAGGATCCTGCCCGGTGAACGTCCGAGGCTGCGTGCTGCCATATCCAGGTTCGGCGACAGTTTTTTCATGCCGCCTTCGACCACACCTTCAGCCATGGCCATGAATCGTACCGTATAGGCGTAGATCAGTGTGAAGCCGGTTCCGGTGAGCAGCAGACCCCAGTGGAGGCCGAACCTGTTTGTGAGGGCGGTGTTCATGAAATTATCGAAAGCGGCAAGGGGCAAAAATATCCCGAGGGCGACAATCGTTCCGGGGATTGCATAACCGAGACACGAAAATCTGACAATT
>JANQOC010000511.1 GCA_028279265.1 Hyphomicrobiales bacterium | reverse complement strand
TCGGCGGTGCAATCATTATTGCTTCAACCAGTTACATCGCTCACCGCGAAGCGCTTCGCACCCGCGAACGCTAACCGCTAATATATACAGGTGATCATTCTCCAGACATCAACGGGTCGAAATGTCCGGACATTGTGCGAAGAGGACATCCCGTGCCAACGGATTATATCTAAGGGAATTTGAGGCGGGGCTTAGGAATTTTTCGGATAATCTTCTTGGGCGCATTCAGTGTCTTTTTCACAAAACCCTTGCTGTAGAGGCTTTTCCGGGTCAGTCGTCGAACGGGATCGATCACCAGGCGTTTGCCAACAAACGGGAAGGCCGTGGCAATTGCGATACCCGGCAAAAAAGTGCCATCCCACTTGAGCGGTCCAAATATCAGTCCCCTCAGATTCACATGCATGAAATCACCGGGCTTCCGCAGCCTGCGGCATTGACGCTGGGGCTGGCGGTCGCAAACATCGACCTCGCCTTCAACAAGCAAAACGGCGATCTCCCCGGTTTCGGAGATATAACCATCGAAGATCGTGCCGCGAACGCCCATGGTCGCCACCGGCGTCTCGATGACATAGTTTTCACTCTGGCTCAGACCGGAAATAAATCGAAAAGCGCCTTTGAGTGCGCGGATGACAATTTTTCCGTCGGATTTATCGGGATCGTAGATGAACTCATCGAGGAGCAGGCTGGCAGAGGGGCCCAGGGCAAGCTTAGTCCCGTCTTTCAGGACAAATTCGCCACGGCCGTTCTTGGAGACCTGTAAATGCTCGTTTTGGAAGATCGCGTCGCGCTTTTTCAGAACCCGCTTCTGTTCGTCGATGCTGCCCACGACCTGTCTTTTTATGGATGCGGTTGTTCCGATCTCTGGAGCTGCCTCGGACAACTGGACTGACAGACCAAAAATCAGGGACCATAAGAGTGTCAGGCAAACGGGCTTCATTACGTGCATTTCAGCGATTAACAATGATCAAACTGGATGCAAAGTATCATTCAGTTTCCAATATATTGCAATCCGCTAAAGCTTAGAGGGTCATGATATGTCAGGCAAAGTTTTCATAAATTTTGGGTAGAATTCACGAGTCCAAGGCTCTTGACGATGCCGGTTCGGATCGGATTTGTGCGATAGGGAGTTTCTAGGCCCCCGGGCCATGAAATGGGCTCCGGCTTCTTCGAAGTCGCCGGAGCCTTGAGTTGAATTATTCGGTTGAATCCGGGAAAACATCTTGTGCCCAGATGGGGAGGCTGTCATAAAACGGATCTGCCTGAACGCCGCTTACGGCTCCGAATAGCGAGGCAAAAAGCACAGCGATGATTGCAAATTTTTTCATTGATCTAGTCCTTCGTGTTGTTTCAACTTGAACTAGATCTGGGTATGAAATCGCTGGTAAAATGTGATCATTATCACAGTATGATTGCGGTCACGGGGATGTCAGCGCCTGTGAAATTCTGTCAACTCAGGGTAAATCATCCTGTTCATAATCGTTGTCATTTAAAAAGCAGATAAAGGATCGCCATTGTCGGGCACGATGATTGGAGGTGAGAGGTGAAAGTCGAAGGGAAGTCCTATCGTTCCATCTGGTACGACGACAAAACAGAGGCTGTGAAGATTATTGATCAGCGTTGGCTGCCCCATGAATTTCGCATTGCAATTCTGGATACACTGCAGGATTTTGCCATCGCGATTACCGAAATGTGGGTGCGCGGGGCACCGCTTATTGGCGCGACGGCAGCATTTGGCGTGGCCATGGAAATGCGCCGCGATGCCAGCGATGCAGCCCTGGATCGGTGCAGGGAAACGCTTATTGAAACCAGGCCAACGGCGATAAATTTACGCTGGGCCCTGGACAGATGCCTCGATACCCTGAGATCCCAGCCGATGGAAGAACGTGCGGCTCGTTCCCTCGAGCTTGCTCTGTTGATCAGCGATGAAGATGTTGAAATCAACAGACGTATCGGCGTCAATGGCCTGGACATTATCAAAAAAATTGCCGCGACCAAGAAAGAGGGTGAACCCGTTAATATTCTCACCCACTGCAATGCGGGCTGGATAGCCACCGTTGATTGGGGCACCGCGACAAGCCCCATGTATCAGGCTCATGATCTCGGAATACCCATCCATGTCTGGGTTGATGAAACGCGCCCCCGCAATCAGGGCGCGTTGACGTCCTGGGAGTTGGGAAGTCACGGGATTTCGCACCAGTATATAGTCGACAATGCGGGGGGATATCTGATGCAGAAAGGACATGTGGATCTGGTCATTGTCGGTACCGACCGGACCAGTGCTGGCGGCGATGTCTGCAATAAAATCGGAACTTACCTGAAGGCCCTGGCAGCCCGGGACAACAGCATTCCGTTTTACGTGGCCCTGCCGTCACCGACGATTGACTGGACAATTACCGATGGGTTAGCGGAAATCCCCATTGAAGAACGCAATGAAAACGAAGTGACCCACATCATGGGAAAAGATTCAGCCGGAGATCTGACCCAGGTTTTGGTCTCGCCGGTGGGAACGAATGGAGGGAATCCGGCGTTCGATGTTACACCGCGACATCTGGTTACGGGGCTGATTACTGAACAGGGGATCTGTGAGGCCTCGCCATCGGGTTTGGCGGAACTGTTTCCGGAAAAAGCACGGGAAAATTCCAAATGATTGTCAACAACTGGTCCGACGACGAAGCTCTAGAATTTCAAAATTCGGCAGCGCCAGACGAAGCCGATCAGCAACTGGCCGTCCGCGTCTATTCAAGCCGGCTACTGGGGCGGGACCCGGACCTTCTGATGCATGGAGGGGGAAACACATCGGTAAAAGTTGAGAGGCCGGACCTGTTTGGCCAGAACAGGGAGGTGCTGCATGTCAAGGGATCCGGATGGGATCTCGATTCAATTGAAGCCCCGGGATTGCCTGGCGTCTGGCTTGAGCCCTTACGCGAATTACGCCGGCTCGACGCATTAAGCGACGAGGACATGGTGAACACCTTGCGATGCAATTTGCTCAACAGCCAATCACCCAATCCTTCCGTCGAAACATTACTGCATGCATTTCTGCCTCATAAATTCGTCGATCACACCCATGCCACCCCGTTTCTTGTGCTGGCCAATCTCCCGGAGGCGGAAAAGGTCGCGAAAGAAATTTTCGGTGGCCGTCTGGGCATCGTCCCTTATGTCATGCCGGGTTTCAAATTGGCGAAAATTGCCGCCGAAGTTTATGAGGCGGATCCTGATGTCGAGGGACTGCTGCTCCTCAATCATGGACACTTTGCGTTCGGTGCAACGGCTCAGGAAACCTATGACTGTACTGTCGATCATGCCAATATCGTGGCTGACTATTTTGGCATGGACAAACCGACGGCGCTTGGGGATCGCATCGAAGGGCCGGATATTTCGATGCTTTCCGTGTTGCGCGGAATTCTGGCGGAGTTTTCCGGAAATCCGGATCAACCCATGCCAATCTTCGATTTGAGAAACGGCCCGGATGTCATGAATTTTCTCGATCGGGCGGACCTCAAAACTCTTTCAAAACGCGGTATGGCGTCGCCGGACCACGTCCTGAAAACCAAGGGCTGGCCCCTGGTCGTCTCACAATCGGATTTAGAGGCAGGCGGGGACCGGTTGCGCTCGGTGGTTCGCGAATTCGAAGAGCACTATCGGACCTATTTTGAGAAAAACGCGAAAATGGCGAGCGAGCCGAAAACCATGTTGCCCCCGGATCCCCGGCATGCCTGGATTGAAGGCATTGGCGTGCTGGGTATGGGACCCAACGCAAGGGAAGCCAAAATTGCTGCGGATCTTGCGGTACAAAATATTCGGGTCCGTGCCGTCGGCGAAGATCATGGCGGATTTTTTCCGATCAGCGAAAAAGATATGTTTGACTGCGAGTATTGGTCCCTTGAACAGGCCAAGCTGGGCAAGGGAACACCGCCGTCATTTACGGGCCATGTCGTTGTGATCACAGGCGCCGCCGGTGCTATTGGGCGTGCAACGGCAAAGGCGTTTGCCAATCGCGGGGCGTCCTGTCTACTGGTCGATATCGACAGGGATCGGCTTGAGGCGGTCGCCGCCGAACTGCCCCCCGGAAACAGGATCTTCGCTTGCGATGTGACTGATGAAAAAAGCGCCGAGGCGGCCATGGGTGAAGCCGTATTGCACTTCGGAGGCGTCGATATACTGGTGT
>JANQOC010000509.1 GCA_028279265.1 Hyphomicrobiales bacterium | reverse complement strand
TAAACGAGCTCTCCTGTAAACAGACTGAGTCTATTTAATAGTGAGGATAGTGATGAAACTTAAACTGAAAAAATTCCTGGCAGACGATTCCGGTGCAACAGCGATTGAATATGGGCTGATCGCAGCAGGAATTTCTGTCGCGATTATCACAGCCGTGAACACCATGGGAAGTACTTTGAATGGTGTATTCGTAGATATCAACACCGACTTGCAGTAATAAGCGCTCTATCAGCTAGAGAATTGCAATCACCTTAAAAAGATAAAAGGCTCGATAATTTCGGGCCTTTTTTCAATTCCTGTACTGGAGCGGGTTGAGGGTTCAGTAAATATAAAGTAAATAAACATGGTTAATCAAATAAAAACAATATTTATTCTTGTATATAAGTTTTTTAATTATCCGAATTAATGTAATTGTAAGAAGTTTTTTGTAAGCTCCCCAAAGTTCAGATGATCTGCTTAACCTCACAAAGCAGAGAACTGTATTGTAAACTAAGACTCAGGGAGTGTTTTCATGAAATCTGTTCTTGCACGTTTTGCTAAAGACGAGTCCGGCGCAACAGCTATCGAGTATGGTCTGATTGCTGCTGGTATTTCTGTGGCCATTATCGTTACAGTCAATACTCTTGGCTCTAGCTTGGAAGGTACATTCACCTTCGTAAACGACGAAATGAACTCACAGTAATTTTGTCTCGTCTTGTGGCTGTGGGCCTATCTGGTCCGCAACCCGGACAATTGATGAACCGTCTGTTTCGGCAGGCGGTTTTTCTTTTTGTCAGCTCCATAAGGTAATGGAAATTTATGGGCGCGTTTAACACTATGTATAAGCTTTGTCGGCATGGTGTGATCCGATCAACTGACGACCGGCAGGAGAAATATCAATGGTTTTGGAACTCGCGCTGTTACTTATTTTTCCCGCGGCCATGGCATTCGCAGCCGCCATGGATCTCTTTACAATGACCATTCCCAACAAGATTTCTCTTTTTCTCATTGCCGCATTCGTCATACTCGCCCCATTTGTCGGGATCACCCTTGAACAATTTGCATGGCATCTGGCTGCCGGAATTGCCATGCTGGTCGTCGGCATTTTCATGTTTTCCATGGGATGGATCGGCGGCGGCGACGCCAAAATCTTTGCCTCCGCGGCTTTGTGGTTCGGATTCGAACACTTACTCCCTTATGTCTTTCTGGCATCGATCGCCGGCGGCGTGTTGACCCTCGGCCTGCTGTTTGTCCGGAAATTTCCTCTGCCCCTGTTTCTTGCCAAGCAGGAGTGGGTAGAGCGACTGCATGCCCCCAAAGGCGGGATCCCTTATGGTATCGCTCTGGGGCTTGCGGCTCTGGTCATTTACCCCTCAACATTCTGGATGCAGCCGATCGCGGGCTAACAGAACCTTGCTCGACCGGGTTCCAGTTCTTTTTGAGACTCCCGGCACATGTACTGAATTCCCCGATGCCTGAGGCCACGCTCATATATCAGCTACCCGATACAATAAATTGCATAGCTATTAACGATACATTGACGATTGTACGACTAATTTAGCGTGTCGTTAAAACAGGTGTAATTTTGAAAAAGGACCGGTATCGCTATGAAACGGGCTCGGCTATTAGGAATTGGTGTTGCTTTGGTAACCGCGCTATTTGCAGCGTTCGTCGCGTCAAAGTTTGTTCCCCAAACTAAGGAAGTTGTCAAAAAGGACTGGGATACGCTCAAAGTCCTGGTGGCAGACAAAAACATTGATATCGGTCAGAAGATTCTGTCGAAACAGTTGCGCTGGCAGGTATGGCCGGCAGATGCCGTTTCCGCGGAATTCATAACCAACAAAAATTCCCCCAATGCCAAATCGACGTATTCCGGTTCAATCGCAAGAACGCCTTTCATTGCCGGAGAGCCGATTAAAAAAGAACGATTGGTCAGGCTTGGTGAAGGTGGAGTGCTGGCGGCCATCCTGCCCTCAGGAATGAGAGCCCTTTCTGTTCCGATCAAGGATAAGAATGTTGCCGGTGGCTTTATTCTTCCCAATGACCGGGTCGATGTCATTCTGAGCCGGCGTCTGGGCAAACAGAATGTAAGCGAAACACTGCTTTCCAACATTCGGGTTCTCGCAGTTGGTAAAGAGATTCAACAAAAGGACGGCAAAAAAACCGTCAGCGGAAAAACCGCAACTCTGGAACTCAGCCCCAGACAGGTTGAGATCGTTTCGATGGCCGATGCCATGGGCGAAATTTCTCTTTCGCTGAGAAGCCTGGCAGATGCATCAAAAGATCCGAGTGCGGATGCGGAACAAGACGCGCTTGGCCGCGGTTCGACAATTAAAATGTTGAAATATGGAGTCCAGTCTAGAGCTTTTGGAGTGAACTAATAATTGGTGTTTGGTTTTGCGTCCCAGTTTTCTAAACATTCGTAGTGAGATAGAAAATGCATATTTTAAATATTTTGGGATGCAGAACTTATTTTGCTCTGCGCATGCTGTTGCCCGCAGCAATAGCTCTAATATTTGCCGGTGTTGCCCAGGACAGTTCTGCGCAGTCCCAGCATAGTTCATCACTGAACCTTGGGGGCTCTGAAGCTCCGATCCATCGCAAGGTATCCCTTGGTCTGAACAAATCCATTATTGTCGAGCTCCCAGAGGATGTCCGGGATGTGATGGTTTCTAATCCGGCGATTGTTAATGCCGTCATTCATTCTTCCCGACGTGCTTACATAATGGGTAATGCACAAGGGCAGTCCAACATCTTTTTCTTCAAAGATGGTGGCAAACAGATGGTAACGCTCGAAGTTGACGTGAAACGAGATGTCGCGCCACTTGCCGAGCTGTTTGACTACTATCTTCCGGATGCCAGAATCAAAGCTCGGATGGTTGGAGAAAACATTCTTCTTAGTGGCAATGTCGCAAATCCGTCTGATGCCAATCGTGCCAGGGATATTGCGGCCCGCTTTGCAGGAGATCCCGAACTTATTCTGAACATGATTGCCGTGGGCAGTTCAGAACAGGTGATGCTCAAAGTTCAGGTTGCTGAAATTAATCGTGCGATGGTTAAAAGGTTGGGATTTAATCTCAGCGCTTCAAATTCCAACAGCATTGCATTCGGCGTTGCCACAAACCATGGGTTTGAAGTCTCCAATGGAACAGGCGTCAATAGCGGTGTTGCCGGCAATATCGGTTCAGATGGCGGTGCATGCTCGGCCTCCAGTAACATTATCGGATCGGTATCTTCACCAGCACCCTGGAATATTGCAAATTCCGCAATTTCATGCCTTTCAGCGAAAATTGAAGCATTTGAACGAAACGGTCTATTGCGAACTCTGGCACAGCCAAATCTGACGGCTATTTCAGGCGAAACCGCGAGTTTTCTCGCAGGCGGTGAGTTTCCGATTCCGGCAGGCTGGAGAGATGGTGTGCTGCAGGTCGAATACAAGCCGTTCGGGGTTGGTCTGTCGTTCACACCCTTAGTGCTGTCTGGAGGACGCATTAGTCTTCGGGTCAATACCGAAGTCAGCGAAGTTTCAAGCGAATCGAGCGTAAGCCTTGGGGTGGTAACAATCCCCGGGTTGAGTGTCAGAAGAGCAAACACGGTTGTCGAAATTCCTAGCGGCGGCTCGCTGGTTATCGGCGGATTGCTCTCGGAAGACGTGCGGCAAAGCATCGACAAAACGCCTGGGCTGAAAAAACTGCCGATACTCGGGAAGTTGTTTCAGAGCCAAGACTATTTGAAGAGTGAGACAGAACTTGTCGTCATCATTACACCTTACCTCGTAAGGGCGGTGAATAAAGACAAGCTGGCCAGACCTGATGACGGCTTCTCTCCGGAAGCGGACAATAAGAGATTCCTTATGGGAAGACTGAACCGTGTTTATGGGGAAGCCATGGGTGACCTGCCAGGCACTTTCAAAAACGACATCGGATTTTATGTGGATTAGATTTGGGGCTTAAGGAGTTGGGAATGAGAAATTTGATGGTGGAAGCTAAAAATCGATCGGGAAACAGATTGAAATTTTTGGCGTTGACGGCCCTGGTCGCTCTGGGGCTGGCAGGTTGTCAGCACGGTGAAAGACAGCAGCATAACTTCCATGCTCTGGTTTCAGAGGACCTTGAGCTGCGCCATCCTATCGATGTGGAAAAGAAGGCTCATTCGATTAAAGTTCCGGTTTCAAGATCGGCTAACGGTTTGAGCTATACCCAGCAAAGCCGTGTCGGACGATTTGTACGCCAGTTTAGAAACGGTCAGGGTGGAAAGCTGTTTGTCTCCGCACCTGCCTCTTCATCAAACGAAGTTGCCGTTTTCAACGCGGTCAACAAAATTCAGAAGATCGCTCAGAAAAA
>JANQOC010000499.1 GCA_028279265.1 Hyphomicrobiales bacterium | reverse complement strand
CTCGTCACCATTGATATAGAGCGTGAAGGATTGCAGATACTTCGTTTTCTTCGCAGGATTTTCAATCGTGTCTTTCGTCCACTCGTAAAGGTGATAATTTGCGATGCCGTTTTTTTCCGCCTCGGCCACGTAGTCGGCAAAGGCGTCATACTGACATTTAAGCACGGCGTTGTGTTTTTTCAGGACATTGACCAATGACGCGAGAACCGGATCATCAAGATCCCGGCGCGCCAGCTCAGCCATCTCTTTCGTCATATTAATTCGTAACTGATACTGCCATTCATTGTTCATTATTAGTCTCCAATGGAATATCCGAATTGCTGCTCGTATGGCTCAGGCATGCCTACGCAGCTTTGATTTTCTCATGAATTCGGAGCCTGATTCAATGGTATCAAAGATCTATGTCTGCTGCCGGACAGTCAATTTTCTGCGAGCTGACGCAACCCCCGGAACCTGCCAGCCTATACGGGTAGATCATGACAATGAGGCAAGCATAAGTAAGGGATTTCCGTATTCCCGTCGTTGTTTGTCCATCAATTGTGCGCCAGTGAACTCCGTCTCAGAGACGAGACAATTGACGGATTTACGTTGTTTCAGAGAGGTAGGCGTCCGTTGTGACAATTTTTGCATAAGACATAGCGAGGGGCGCCATGAATGCGGCATGGACCTGAGCAGCGGGAACTTCGATTTCACCGAATTTCTGGCTTTTGGCGCCACAGGCGTCTTCAACAACAATTACCTGATAATCGAAGTCAACAGCGGCCCGTGCCGTCGCGTCAATGCACAACTGACTCATCGCACCACAAATTGAAACTTGTTTGACTCCAAGCCGCTTCAGATCCTCATGCAGGGACGTGTCCTGGAAGCTATTGGGCCGATGTTTTAGTATAACTTGCTCGCCGTTTTCGGGAGCAACAGAACGATGAATTTCCGACCCCGTTGATCCCGGGCGGAAGAACGGCGCGTCATCAGACGGAATCTCATGGCGCACATGGATTATGGGCATATCAGTTTGGCGAGCATTAATTAGCAAACGTGCCGCATTTGCTGAGACAACCTCCATCTTGTCGACAGGCCATCTCCCGCCTTCAAAATAATCATTCTGAATATCCACCAGTATCAGCGCGCTCTCGGGCATTTCACGACCTCATTTGTTAGGTCGGTAGCATATCAAGCTATGAGCACGCCCTCAATAACGATAGAGCAGAATTTCCGCCGGTTTATTGTGGCCCTACAGTGTTAGAACTGCAGGCACCAACAGAGATGAAATCTAATTCCGATCAGGTCGGTGTTTTGTTTAAGCCGCTTCTGCTGCCGGAAGGGTGACAACACATTCCCAGTACTGGGTGAGAACACCGACGACATCCACCAGTTTTTCAAAAGTCACCGGTTTTGTAATGAAGGAGTTCACGCCCAGACCATATGTTCTGACAATGTCTTCCTGGGCTTTGGATGTTGTCAAAACGACGACCGGAATTTTGCACAATTCAGGTGAAGTTTTGATTTGCTTAAGGGCGGTCCGTCCGTCCATTCGAGGCATATTCAAATCCAGAAGAATCAGATTGGGGAGAGGCTCACCTTCGAGGTCCGCGTATTTACCTCTGCGATTGAGGTGATCCAACAAGTCGACACCATCGACAACAAACTCAAGCTCATTCGTCAGATCACATTCAGTAAATGCATCTTCTATTAAGAATCGGTCATCGGCGTCATCTTCTGCAATCAATATTTTGCACTTCTGGTGAGAATTCATAAGCCTACCTTTACTTCGTCCTGACTAGACCAAAAATTTAAATAGCTGGGAACTGCGGTCTTGTTGGACATCTACGAAACCCCAAACCTGCAATTCACTGATCGTCTGGAGATCGCTCTATAAATTTTGGTGAGCTCCTCCAATTGTTCGATAAAGCCGACTATACGACAGGCATATTGAATTATTAGAAACGTTGGAGGGTCGTTTTTATTAAACTTTTAGCTTTCTTTGAAACCACGCTGGAGCCCCTGTAGACCCAGGTTGAAGTGGCAGAGCGATTCTTTTCAGATTCGATGCCGAAGCAGAGTTCTCAATTACGACAACCCTCCCACTCTCAAGAGGCATTCGGCCCGGGGTAAATCTTATTGAATCCTTAGTATTTTGACTAAATTGGAAAGGGTGAATTTTATCGAACGTCAAATAAATTTTGCCAGAATACTTTTATGTATCGAGGAATTGAAAATAGTCAAAGCTTGAGCCAGCTTAATATTTTGGTGGTCGATGAAGATCAGTATTCTGGCAAGATTTTGCGGGATGCTCTGCGGTGGTCCGGATTTCGGAACCTGCACTTTGCTCAAGGGGCCTTCAATGCGCTGGAGAAATTAAAAATAAGTTCGATCGATCTGGCAGTCGTCGAACTTGCAATGTCTGAATTTGACGGAATTGAATTCACGAAAATAATTCGAACCTCGGAGGATTCTCCTAACAGGTCTCTACCGATTATTCTGGTCACATCAGATACCCGAAAACAAATGATACATCAGGCCATTACTGCGGGTGTCGAGGCCATATTGGCAAAACCCGTTCGACCGGATTTTCTACAAGCCTATATAAAATATTTGATCGAATCTCCATTTGAGTATGTCCAGACCAAAACATATTTTGGTCCTTGTAGAAGACGTACTAAAAGCGGGGAGTTTGGCGGGCAGGACCGGCGCACAGGCGATTTGGAAGATGAAGCCAAGTTTGAAGTTT
>JANQOC010000497.1 GCA_028279265.1 Hyphomicrobiales bacterium | reverse complement strand
ATCACGAATTGTTGGATTGATACTTAGGGCGAACGCGGGTGGTTCACCAGACGCGCGCGCGCAGGGCAGCCTTGAAGCCAATGCATAGCGGGAGAATTGGAAGCGGACCCCATGACAGGACTTCCGGGCACTGATCCCGGTTGAGTTGATCGTTGCGATAAGTCTGCCAGACAGCGAAAAATGCGTCCTCGGCCACAAAAATTGCCGGAATTCGCTAAATAGCTGGAGAAATCAGTCCGCTTTCTGCTAAACCTCATGGCATGGCAACAGGATCAAATTATCAGAAACAGAATGATTGAATTATGGAAATTGTACTGACCGTAATTGCCAGAGATCGCCCCGGGCTGGTCGAGACGATCTCGGAGACGATAACCAAGCACTCCGGCAACTGGGTTGATAGTTCCATGGCCCGGTTGGAGGGGCAGTTCGCCGGTATTCTGAGCGTCTCTGTGCCGGATTCGGCAATCGAGTCCCTGACGTCCGACCTGGAAAGCCTCGGCAATGAGGGCATTGAGATACAAATTCGAACCGGCTCGGAAAAGCAGGAACTTCCGGCCGGGCGTTATGCCCATCTAGAACTCACCGGCGCTGACCATCCGGGCATCGTGCATGAAGTCTCGCGCACACTGAGTAAATTCGACGTCAATGTGGAAGCGCTGAAGACGGAAATTTTTTCTGCCAGCATGTCCGGTAATCCCATGTTTTCCGCCCAGGCCGAAATCTTCGTTCCCGCAGAGCTGGAATTGGGCACATTGACCGATGAGCTGGAACTGATCGCCAATGACCTGATGGTTGAAATCGACCTGAAAGATGACAGCGGGTAATTGGGATTCTCAGTCTGTTCCGGAAATAATTCGATTTTTGTGAAGCTCATCAAACCCTTGCCTGGATTTAGCTGTTGTCTGGGATCGAAGGGACATAGTAAACTCCGTAATTATAAAAAATGGGAGAAAGTATATGAAGTTTGGCATCGGGCAATCGGTACGCCGCAAGGAAGATCCCCGGTTTCTGACGGGACAAGGCAAATATATCGACGATATCAATCTTACCGCCCAGACCCGGGCTGCGATTCTGTTTTCGCAACATGCCCATGCCCTTATCAAATCAATTGATGTCTCCGCGGCCCGCGATGCCGAAGGGGTTGTCGCCGTTCTGACCGGACAGGACTATGTCAATGACGGCATGGGTCCCATCCTGCCGGAAATGATGCCCGAAGATATGGGAGGCCCGAAGGGATATCGGACCCAGCACTATCCCCTGGCAACGGATCGGGTGCGCTATGTCGGACAACGTGTTGCCGTCGTTGTCGCCGAAACCGAGGCGCAGGCCCGCGATGCCCTGGATCTGATCGAGGTTGACTACGAACCTTTGCCCCATGTTGTCGATGCCGTCGAAGCGGTGAAGGAAGGTGCGCCTCTGGTCCATGAAGAAGCCGGGGCCAACAGTTGCTTTACGCTCAAGATGGGAAATGGCGAAACCATAGACGAGGTTATCGAGAATGCGGATCATGTCATCCGGCTGACCATTCCCAACAACCGCCTGACCGCGGTAACAATGGAACCGCGCGGTTGCATCGGAGAATTCAGCGAAGGCACGGACCGGTATACCCTTTATTCCAGCACCCAGAATGTGCACGGACTGCGAGCCGGTCTCAGCCATCAGGTTCTTAAAGTACCGGAAAGCCAGATCCGGGTTGTCGCCCGGGATGTCGGCGGCGGCTTTGGCATGAAGGGTGGTCTCTACCCCGAAGAAGCGATCGTTTTGTGGGCCGCGAAAAAGATAGGCCGGCCCGTGAAGTGGATTGCGACGCGGGCGGAAGCCTTTCTGGCCGACGACCAGGGTCGGGATCTCACGGTTGAAGCCGTTCTTGCCCTGGATAAGGAGGGCAATATTCAGGCGCTGAAGTGGGACGGGTACCATAATCTCGGTGCCTATATCGACAGCGCCGGTTGTGTCCCGGTCCTGTTCGCGCCGAAACTGGCTCCGACCGTTTATGATATACCGGTTGTTTCCGTTTCCAACACATCCGTGTTCACCAACACGGTGCCGACGATACCTTATCGCGGCGCCGGCCGGCCGGAAGCCGTGTATATCATCGAGAGACTGATGGATGCCGCGGCCCGCGAGCTGAATATGGACAGGGGCGAGCTTCGACAGAAGAATTTCATTACGCCTGACCAGATGCCCTATGAGACGAAGACCGGCTGGTTGTACGACTCGGGCAATTATGCGCAGACGATGGAAAAATGCCGGACCCTCGCTGATTGGGACGGTTACGATGCGCGTCAAAAACAATCTCAGGAGAAAAACCGGACACGCGGCCGGGCCCTTATTTACTATGTGGACAATACCGGTATTTTCAATGACCGGATGGAAATGAGATTTGGTCCCGACGGAAATCTGACCATCTTGTCGGGTGTTCTCAACCATGGGCAGGGTCACGAAACGTCTTTCGCCCAAATGGCTTCCGACTGGCTGGGCATTCCGTTTGAAAATATTCGCCTGGTCCAGGCAGACACCGATGCTGTCGCGGTTGGGCGCGGAACATACGCATCCCGCAGTACCATGGTTGGCGGTAGCGCGCTGCGGGCAGCCGCTGATCAGGTGATCGCCAATGGCAAGAAGTTCGCTGCGCACTTCCTGGAGGCGGATGCCGATGAAATAGAATTCGAGGATGGAACGTTCAGAGTTCCGCAAACCAACAAGTCGATGACCACGACCGAAGTCGCAAAACGGGCGGCGATCAAAGTCGGTGTCCCCGGACATTTAGGCGCCTGCCTTGAAGGCGTCGGCGCATTTTGGTCGCCGCTGCCGAGTTTTCCCAATGGCTGTCACATCTGCGAGGTGGAAGTGGGTCCCGAGACCGGTGAGGTTGC